>JAGHCC010000279.1 GCA_021160685.1 Desulfobulbaceae bacterium
AACAGGCTATAGACAATTAGACAGTAGGAGTGATGAACTTGTTACATCGCAAAGCGATGTAACGAAAAACAACCCTGAAAAACAGGGTAGACCGAACTCGAAGACTAATAGCCTACAGCCTAAACCGTACCAAATAAGCATAGAAGCATCAGCCGGCAATGGATATAAAAAAATACCTCCAGACAAAAAAAATTCAGGTTGAGCAGGCCCTTGAACAAAACATGTTCAAAGCCGAAGGGCTTTTGGCCGGACACATGGAATCCATGCGTTACAGTCTCTTTGCCGGAGGAAAAAGAGTTCGTCCTATTCTCTGTATAGCCACGGCCGAAGCCCTCGGCGGCAATGCAGAACCAGTGCTTCCTATGGCCTGCGCTTTTGACTGTATTCACACTTACTCCCTGATTCATGATGATCTGCCGGCCATGGACAACGATGATCTCAGGCGCGGCAAGTTGACATGTCACAAAGTTTTTGGAGAAGCAGAGGCGATTCTGGCCGGGGACGGATTGCTCACCTATGGTTTTGAGCTGCTGGCCAGGCCTGATAACACCTCTCTGCCGCCAAATGACAGATTGAAAATTATCCACCTTGTAGCCAGGGCAATCGGTTCCCTAGGCATGGTTGGCGGGCAGGCCCTCGATATGGCGTCTGAAGGAAAAACAATCCCATTTGAGACCCTGCGCTATCTGCACAGTTGCAAGACAGGCGCTTTGATTACGGCCGCCGTGCAGACCGGCGCCATTCTCGGTCAGGCTTCAACAAAGCAATATCAGGCCATGACGAGCTATGGTGAAAATATCGGTCTGGCCTTTCAAATTAAGGATGATCTCCTGAATATTGAAGCCACGACCGAGCAACTCGGCAAGGCTGCTGGTTCGGACGCCGTACTTGAGAAAGCGACCTATCCAGCCTTTTTCGGTGTTGAAGAAACGAGAAAAAAAGCAAAGCAGGCAATAGCAAATGCCATTTCCGCCCTTGATATCTTTGATCACAAATCTGATCCTCTGCGGGAACTGGCAAAATATATTTATGAACGGAGTAAATAAAAGCCAAAAGAAAGTCGAAAATCTTTCTTTATTCTGAATTCTTCTTTCTGTCTTCTAACTAACTTATGAAATTACAATCATCACTCCTGGAAAAAATCGACTCACCTGCTGATTTGCGGCAAATCCCGGAAAAGGATCTGCCAATCCTGGCCAGGGAACTCCGCCAGGTCATCATTGAAACGGTTGCAAAAAACGGCGGCCATCTCGCCCCCTGTCTCGGTGTTGTCGAGCTGACCCTGGCGCTGCATTATGTTTTTAACACTCCAAACGACAAATTGATCTGGGACGTGGGCCATCAGGCTTATGCCCATAAACTTGTTACCGGCCGCCGCAAAGAGTTTCATACTCTGCGTCAATACAAAGGTATCAGTGGTTTTCCGAAACAGAAGGAGAGTATTTATGACACCTTTGACACCGGCCATAGCAGCACCTCAATTTCAGCTGGCCTGGGCATAGCCAGCGCCAAAAAACTGAAGGGTGATACCAACAAAACCATCGCTGTTATCGGCGACGGTTCCATGACTGGCGGCATGTCCTTTGAGGCCATGAACCAGGCCGGCCATCTGGGCAGCGATCTTATTGTTATTTTAAATGATAACGAAATGTCCATCTCCGCCAATGTCGGCGCCATGTCGAGTTTTCTGAGCCGTAAACTGACCGGAAAATCAATGAAACGCGTCAAGCTCGAGATGGAAACTTTTTTAAAATCCTTTGCCCATGTGGGTGAAAACATTCTCCAGGTCCTTAAAAAAAGCGAGGAAAGCCTCAAGGGATTCTTGACACCGGGAACACTTTTCGAGGCCCTGAAATTTGAATATATCGGTCCGATTCCCGGCCATAATCTGGACAATCTCCTTGAAACCCTGAAAAACGTCCGTGATTACGGGAAAGGACCGATCCTTGTTCATGTCCTCACCACCAAGGGCAAGGGATATCCCCCCGCTGAGAAAAATCCCGGCGATTATCACGGTGTCGGACCTTTTGAAATCACAACCGGAGTTCCCCTGCCCTCCAAACCGGCGCCGATTTCCTATACCAAATCCTTTGGCGACACCATTGTTCATCTTGCCGAGCAGGATCCCCGGGTGGTCGCTATTACGGCAGCCATGCCTGCGGGCACAGGCTTAAGCCGTTTTGCCAAACTCTTTCCCGACCGTTTTTTTGACGTCGGCATAGCCGAACAACATGCCGTAACCTTTGCCGCCGGACTGGCCACCGAAGGTATTCTTCCTGTGGTGGCGGTTTACTCAACATTCATGCAGCGTGCCCTGGACCAGATCATTCATGATGTCTGTCTGCCCAATCTGCCGGTCACCTTTGCCCTTGACCGTGGCGGTCTTGTTGGAGATGATGGCCCCACTCACCATGGTGTGTTTGATCTGGCCTTTTTGCGATTTATTCCAAACCTGATCATCATGGCGCCCAAGGACGAAAACGAACTGCGGCATATGCTCCATACCGCAATCTCCTTTCCCGGCCCGGCAGTGCTCCGCTACTGCCGCGGCGCCGGCATCGGCGTCGAACTTTCTGCTGAACTTGTCAAGCTGGAACTCGGCAAGGGAGAATTGCTGCGCGAAGGAGATGACATCCTTCTGCTGCCGGTGGGAAACCGGGTCACCCCGGCCCTTGAAGCAGCCGAGGGACTGCGCAAGCTCGGTGTTGAGGCGGCAGTAATCAACCCACGCTTCATTAAACCCCTTGACGGTGATCTGATTAGCGAGTGGGCCCGAAAAACAGGGCGGGTCATTACCGTGGAAGATCATGCCAGAAAAGGTGGCTTCGGCAGCGCGGTTCTTGAACTTTTTGAACAACGCAGGATGACAGGAGTTCAAATCCGCCTGCTTGGGATTCCCGACCAGTTCATAGAACATGGCGACCAGACAATTCTACGAAAACTAACCAAAATTGACACGGCAGCCATCACCAGCGCCGCTCTTGAAATGATTGACAGATCAAAATAGAATGTCAAATATCGAATAAGGAATGTCGAATATTGAAGGAATGAAGGTCTATAACATAGTAACTTTCATACATTTTATTCCAGAGCAATCTATACGATATATCCGCACTTCAACATTCAAAATTCATGGTGACCTCTGTTGTTCAAACAGGTAAAAATCTGTGCTATTGTTAAAATGGTGGTCGCACCCCGGTTGCCTCGAAGTCTACGCTTATCTGCTTCTAAGTAACAAGATTTTGAGTATCCTGTATAAAGAGCGTAAAATCAGCGTGATAAGTTAGAATTGCCACTCACGTCATTCCGGCATGTTTTTAGCCGGAATCCAGAAACTTGCCACGCACTCCTTCCTGGATCCCGGCTAAGGACATGCCGGGATGACGATATAATTCTTTTGTTATTTTTATAATAAACGCCGGTATCTTCACCCCCGGTTAGGATGCTGAATAGTCACATGAGAAAAAGGATTATTGTTTCAAACTTATCCATTTACCCTGTAACTTTTTGACGGTCAATAAATTACGTGAAATACAGTTCGCCAAAAGGGGTTTTTCCGGATCAAGGGATTAAACAGTGATCGGATATCATGAATTGGTCTGTGTAAGAAGAGAAAAATCGTAACTATTCAGTAGCACCTCACAGTTACGGGACGGTGGTTAGGCCAATTTGGTGGCCTAACTGAATAGTTACGAAAAATCTTCTAAATTTTTCCGCAATTTTTGAAGGTATTGATCATAAGGGGCTTGTTCCCGGCTGCCGGCGGCAAGTTCGATTTTTTGCGCCAGTTCCGCCTCTTCATTTAAAGCAAGATTGAGTAATGATCCTTTTAGGGCATGGGATGAGGCTGCCAGACTGTCGTGGTCATCTTGAGATATGGCCTGTTCCAGTCGGTCTAAATGTTCAACAAAGCTTTTTGCCGAGGATTCTAGGATGTGGTCAATCAGTTCTTTTTTAAAATTGAATTTATTTTTCAGATGAGTCCGGGCCTTGGCAACAAGTTTCGAGTCCGGCATTGCGGACTGGGAAGCTGTGTCGAGCTTTAATTCTTTTGAGGATGGCTTAAGCTGGTGGCTGATTTCTGTGGCAATCAGGTTCAGGGCGGCGGTCACTTTTTCCGGCTCAAATGGCTTGGTCAGATAGCTGTCCATGCCGGCCTCGAGACATTTTTCACGGTCGCCGCTCATAGCATGTGCTGTCATGGCAACGATGGAAACAGTCTGGCCCATGAGTTTTTTCTTAAGCTCGGTTGAGAGATCGTCCGGCAGTTCAATCTGCTCATCAATTTCTCTTCCCTGTTCAAATGCCCTTATTGTCCGGGAGCAGGTCAGTCCGTCCATCTCCGGCATCTGCACATCCATCAAGATGGCATCAAAATGCTGATCGGCTAAAATTTTCAGCGCTTTCAGGCCGTTTTTTGCCGTGGTCACTCGATGACCCTTCTGTTCCAGCATCATCACCGCCAACTCGCGGTTAATCCGGTTGTCTTCTACCAGCAGGAGATGAAGCGGAGAGATGATTTTTTTCCTATATCGGAATCTAATTTTTCAGTCGTTAATTTCTTGCTGTCAGCATACTGGAAAGGCAGTGTAACACTAAAGGAACTGCCTTTGCCGAGAGTGCTTTGTACTTGAATTTCGCCACCCATAAGTTGGCACAACTTCCGGCAGATGGCCAGACCCAAACCGGTTCCGCCGTATTTTCGGGTCACGCTGGAGTCTTCCTGGGAAAAATGATCAAAGATATGCTCAAGCTTGTCCGGGGAGATCCCTTTTCCCGTGTCCTGAACTGTAAATTTGAGCCACTCTGGATCTGTGGAGTTTCTCAGGCGCTCAACCAGAATTGTAAGACCGCCTTTTTCAGTGAATTTCACCGCATTGCTCAGAAGATTCAACAATATCTGCTGAAGTCTGAAACTGTCACCACTCACTGCTGCCGGCACATCTGGCCGAATGTCAACGGTTAGCCTCAGCCTTTTTTCACTGGCAAGAATGTTGATTGTCTGAACAGCGTTTTCCACGGTTTGGCCGGGGCTGAAGGGCCGGCTTTCTAATTCAAGCTGATTTGCCTCGATCTTGGAAAAATCAAGGATATCGCTGATAAGCTGCAACAGGCTGTTCGAAGAAGTTTGAATGGTTTTCAGGTAGTGTTGCATTTGCGGCTCGGGATGGCTGTCCCGGGCCAGTCTGGTCATACCGATAATTCCGTTTAACGGGGTGCGGATTTCATGACTCATATTGGCAAGGAAATCACTTTTGGCCTGGTTCGCTTTTTCAGATTCTTTCCTGGCTTTAATGAGTTGTACCTGTTTGCTTTCAAGTTTACGCCAAGAAGTACAAATGAACAGGAGGCCTATAAGCAAAACCGCCACATGGCTGAACCAGATCGTAGTGGACCCAGTGGATGGTTTTACCGGAATAACAACACTAATTCCTCCTCGGATATCTCCTTCTTTGTATCCTTGCTTTTCGTGACATTTTAGGCATTCTTTCGTTACAATGAGAGGTGCCATATATCGAAAGTTGCTTTCGTTATCAGAAAATGAGCTAAACTCCTGTTGCCCGTTTTGAAACATTTTTAAAGACTCGACTTCCCATAAATGCGGTTCATTCCCGGGCCGTAATGGCCTTAGACTGGTAATATGGAATTTTATTCCTTTACTGTTTTCTGCCAGCTCGGAAATTTCTCTTGTCATAAATGCCGGGTTGATTTTTGTATATTCAACACCTGTGTCAGTCGTCAGATCTCTATCCGCAAGAGGTAGATACGGGTTGGGCCGGGTCTCTTTCGTAATCGGCACAAAAACACCACCATGCTTGGCATTCCAAGCCCGTGTAAGAATTGCCTGTTGAAAGAAGGCTCTGCCGCCGGCAAGTAATGCTTCCGTTCTATTTTTCTTTTCTGCCTTTAAAGACAAAATTAGAGAAATCAGGATTACTGAAAACCAGAATAAAACGGCAAAAAATACTTGAATTTTTATGTGGTTAGATCGCATAGGAAACTACGGTTGAAAAGTATTCATTGTTGTCAGAATACAGACCTCATTACTGGGCATGCTGATCGGCCCGATTATTTTTACAGTTTTGGGTTATGTCACAACGTTGCCTGGTCCTGTGTCTGCCGCCCTTTATTGCGGGAACGACCAAAGATTACAAATAGAGTATCATCCTGAATAAACAAGAAAAAAATTACTTACAAAATCTTCACTTGTCGACTCTTTTTTTTCGCTGATTTTTTTTAATTTTGATTGTCTGTGGTTCAGACGATAAATTAAGTCCGACAGCAGTTCGGATTCGCGGCTGGAAAGCGAAGACTTCGAAATAATTTGAAAGCATTAAATTCGTAAGACAGCAAATTCTGAATTTTGAATTCAAACATTAGAGAACTTACTGAATTTGTTTTGAAATTTGTATATTTTTTTGACGAATATACCCGTCTGGGGTATCTTGCAGTGAGGATTCGGTGTCTGACCGGTCCCGGAACAGATCACCTGCTGTGAAGGCCGAAAAGCGACTACAGTGAGATACCCGAAAAAGGAGACAGATTTTTTATAAATTCAGCTGATTGAGATTGCAGGATAGGAAAATCAGTCCCTTTTTTTATCACTTCAAAACAAAAAATGTGGAGGAGGGAAAAAATGCAGATTGATATGCACTATTACGGCACTTATGCAATGGCCCGGGCAGCGGGCATCACCAGAAAAGCAGCCGGAATAATCGCAACGGCGGCCCAGTTCGTAGACGACAACGCATCAAAGGACAGCATTGAGTTCCGTGATGGAGGACGACTGGATGCCGAGGCCACGGCTCATCATGCAGCGAACCTGAAGAATATCGATCTGGAGGATCAGAGAAAAATCTGGGTTCCCTTCCACTTTTTGCCGGGTAATTCCGGAAAGACCTATACGGAACGGTTGGTTTGCCGGAAAGACAGTGACATCGTTCGGGAATTGGTCAGATATAATCTTGCTTTGGCCGATCGTCCCTACGCCCTTCCCCTTATGGGCATCACAGCCCACATTTATGCCGATACCTTTTCCCACTACGGTTTCTCCGGCATCAGTTCACGCAGAAATAAAATCATCAATGATAGTTTTCAGTTTAGAAGTCTCGACAAGAAAACGGAAAAATACATCCTGGAAAAGGCGAAAAAATACAAGGAAGACTATCCACGCGAGGGAGGCTGGCTTGATAACGTCAAATCCTGGTTTGCCGAAGGCCTTTCCGGAGGGCTGGGCCACGGGGCTGCCATGACTTTTCCGGACAGGCCATTTCTCAAATGGTCTTTCACCTATGAAGATCCGAAAACAAGCAGTGGGCTGCGGGATAATCAGGCAACTTTTTTAGAGGGCTGCGAAGCCCTTTATAACCTTTTTCGAGATTTTGCCCAGGCACGGCCGGACTGCGCCGAGAAGGAATTTGTTAAATTTTCGGATATCGACCAGCAGGTTGCGGATATTCTCAGCCTGCAGGCGCCGAAAGAGAAAAGGATTCAGGCCTGGCAAAGCGCGGCAAAAAACGGCAAGCTGTTTGCGGCAGGGTCCGAATCTATACCCGGCTATAATGGCGATAAATGGCATAATGAACGGGAAAATCTGACAAGAAAGAAGGATTCCCACACTGTTCCCGGCCTTGCCGTTTACCGGTTTTACCAGGCTGCGTCCCGGAGCCGAACCTATATTCTGCGAGTTCTGCTTCCCTCGAACGGGTTGGTTGTGAGTTAGGAAGTTTACTTCCAATACTTTGAATTACCTGTGCCTTTCTTGGTAAGTGAGATGAGAAGGGCGGTTGCCGGGACGTTTGTTGCAGGGTTTACAATTCTGACCATGTTGTCCATCGGTTTTGGTGTTTATCAAAAAGAAATTATTTTAATGTCTGTGTAGCTTGCGGGCGTCATTGTCGTATTCTGTTTTGGCGCCAGGACAGCAAAAGAAGATGGGAGGTTGACCTCATGACGGATTATCTCAATAGCAATAATTTTCCTGCTTCATCTCCAGACAAGGCCGATACTCTGGCCGCAGAACTGGAATCCCTGCTGAAAAATGATTTCACCGGTGATATGTACGCACTCCTGGCCGGTTATCAGCGCATTCTGGCCGACAACAGGAAGCGCGGGCAGTGGCCGGAAGTGCATCAAAAGCTTGAGACACTATTCAAGTGCGGAAAATATGCCACCCTGGACGGGCCGATGATCGGCATCCCGGTATCAATCAGGGATACCGACTATTTCAAGGACACCGTACAGCAGTTTGGTGGGGAAAGATCAAAGATCGCCAGTATTGAATGGATGGCCAGCGTCTGGAATATGACATTCGCGGACACTGGTCTCTGGATGGGCAAAACGTTTGAGCCCGTTACCAGAGAAGTGGTGGCTAAAAAAACCGGTGATGATAAAGAGATGTTGGAGATTTATGATCAGCAGATCACCCGCATCGGCCGCAACTATTTTCGTGAACCGGCGAATCCTGATTTAATCCAGGGTCTTGGTTTGCCTGTCCTGAATCCTTTGTGGAACCTGGCATCGCGACCGCAGTCCGCCGGGGAAAAGATTTTTGACACCCAGCTGCTTGAAAAAAACCTGGCAAAGGAAAAGAATATTCCATACAGCATGACCGGTGGAATTTTCCTGGCCAATTCCGGCAGATCGTTTGTGCCGGAAATGAACAGCAAAGAGGTTTTTCAGCTCAATTACCGCTGGCCGAAATTAAATCCCGTCTATCCCATGACCCGCCTCGTTGACGAACTTGTGCAGGTTGATGACGGGATCTACCTGGGCCAGCTGGTTTTTGCC
>JAGHCC010000157.1 GCA_021160685.1 Desulfobulbaceae bacterium
GATGCATCAAGGCCATAATCCGCATCCATACTTTGGTATCGCGTTTTTCGCCAATGAGGCCATCAGGCTCACCGGGAGCAAGAATTCCACGACCACTCTTGTGCAGCCAGTAGTTGACCTGAAAACCGGATGGAAGGTTTTCCAGCTTAATATCTGGATTTTCACCAAAGGCTTTATAATGGCTGATGTATTGCGCAAGAGGACCGGGAAAGAAAGCTTCGTTAGCAAAGGGCGATCTTTTTTCACTCCCGTCGGCACCGATCTCTGTGGCTGTAGTGGCTGAGCGTATGATGGCTCCATGAACGACGCTGTTCATCCAGTCATGGGCCATGACAATGGTGGGCATGGTTGTATAATCCCGGCCACCGAACAGAAGACCACTGAGCTTCACTCCTTCAGGGGCTTCAGTAGCCTGATCGTAAGTCTCCAGATTATCAAGAGAGATAGTAAAACGGGCATTTTTATGAGAAGCAGGTTTGGCGGATTTGGCCGACCATTCTCCTGCAAAGTTTCTCCCCTTTTCTGGCAGGGCTTCTCCCATACCGGTCCAGTATGGTTTTTTGTCAGATACCAGCAGGTTGGAAAAGATAACTTCATTGCCTTCACCAGAGAGAACACTCATGGTCTCCGGATCATCTTTCGGGTTCACTCCTTCAATGATACCGAACATTCCTCTTTCCGGGTTTACCGCACGTACTTCACCACTCTCCTGATCAATGAAAATCTTGGCCAGATCGTCTCCGATCAGATGAGTGCCGGTCATGGCTGTACCGGTTTTCCCACAACCAGAAGGATAAGCGCCGCCAAAATAGACGATCTCATCATCCATTTCAAAACCAGCGATAAACATATGTTCATCCAGCCGTTCCCCGAAGTAATTGCGGATATTGTTCATATTGGCGAAGCGGTGATTGATTTTTTTCGGAGCAATGGAGTTACCGGCATACTGATTATTGCAGCTGTAGGAACGAAAACGTTCCACATCCATGTAGATGCGCCTCTCCGCGAGATTGGCCGAGACATTTGTTTTGTCGAGTTGACCGGCACTATGAAAATTAATGAACATATATCCTTTGTCAGCAGCATCTTTTGAAAATGCTTCAGGGGTCATCATTCTGTAAAGGATAAATTCACTATGAGTAACGTAGTAGGAATCTGTTACCTGCAGGGTTGGGTCCGAAACAGGACTGCCGATGGGCCCACGGGAGATAAAAGAGATGATCATCTCTTTTGTTTTCATGATATCTGTTATGATGTTACGAGCTTCAACCACACCAGCCCGGTGGTCAAGCTTTTTTTGCAGAGAGCTGATTTCCGTATCTGCGTATGCCAGATATTTGGTGTTTGCCGTATCCCTGCCCTGGTCACCAGGCCCGTCAAAGTGGCAGGTGTGGTTATTTTTTGTCAGGGTAAACTCTTCTTCAGTATCCAGGGCTTTTTGGCGAATATATGCCATATCTTCCTCTGAACCGGTGTTGATAAAAATTGAAGCCGGGCTCATACGGGTTGAACCGTTATAAATTGGTTCTATCACTTCGGGGCTGCAGTGCATGAGTTTTTCACAATTCGCCTCATCCATTAAGCTGGTGAGGTAGGTTTTCATCATTTCCAAACGCGATATATTAACATTACCGCTATTACGATTGTGAACCGCTGTTGAGTTATCTTTTTTCATGAAAGATCCTGTGTTGTATAAAGGAGGGTCAATTACTTTTTGTTGTGTTGTCTGCTGATGTTACACACACTGTTGTTTTTTTTAAAGCGATTTCCGGCACCAGTAGATACGAACATGGGACTGCTGGCCGGCAACCAGTGGAAAATCCAAAGGCGGATTCAGTCGGGTAACCTCAGAGAATTCTTTTTGTAAGGTATCATAATAAAAAGATTCTGAACCTGTCTGATGGTTATTGGAAAAGAGGGCTATTCCGTCCTGGGCCAGGATTGCACTCACGTCGCGGGCCAGATCCGGCCACGCTTGTTCTACATGAAAGCTTTTCCCTTTACCGGCAGAGGCAAATACAGGAGGATCGCAGATGATGACATCAAGAGGTATAAATTGTGTCGGGTTTTTTTGTTTTTTGCGGAGTTGTCTGGCCAGCCACTTACGCACATCCTCCTTGATAAACTTTGCATTTCCAGCACTTGCCAACTGATTTATGGCAACATTTTCTTTGCCTCGCTTGAGACATCCAGCGGCAAGATCCACGGAAAAAACAACATCTGCTCCGGCGGCCAGTGCATGGATTGAAAATGAACAGGTAAAGGCAAACAGGTTTGCTACCCGTTTTCTCCTGGCAATTCCGGCAACTCGGCGACGGGAATCGCGTTGATCAAGAAAGAGTCCCACATGCTGATGATCATTGAGCCTTACACTAAAAGACAGGTCATGTTCGCGGGCGAGAAAGGACGCTGGGGGAGGGGCTCCCCAAACGGAAAGATCTGCAAAGAGTTTCCGTTTATGGGGATCACGCAGGTTGGTTTTAACCACTCCGCCCCGGCAGCTGCAGACTTTGGAAAGTCCGTTAAGCATGCTGTCAAGTCTGTGCTGAAGCTGCTTGGCAGGCAGGGACTCATCAAAGCCTGTGACACAGAGCCATTCTCCATATTTATCAACAGCGATGTCTTCTTCATGATATTCTCCACGGTGAATCAGTCTGCAGCAATCACTGATGCTTGCCAGAAAAGGATATCGTTTATCGGCGAGCGCAATACTTGTGAACTCACCTTTGAGTCCATCCAGACAAAGTTCAAACCACAGTGGAGGCTCAACCTGTAATATCTGGTCGATCCCAGGCCAATTCACTGTGTTGCAATGGAGACTCAGCCTGACAAATGGCGGACCTTTGTATTGTTCGTCTCCAAGGAGCGGGACTCCGGAGGCTGCAGCGTGACGCCTGATCTGGTGGGTTCTGCCACGATGAAGAACAGCCTTGTACATGTCGTAGGCATTCCCTTCCCGAATCTTACTAAAATGAGTTTCACACGGCTTTCCGTCCAGGGGACGCGTACAGATCCAGGAAGTCTGAGAACTCTTTCGGGCAATGAAATAGTAAGTTTTCTGTGCTCTCTCTTCTTCATGAATTGTCTGTGCCTCAGCAACAGCTTTGGGAGTGAGAGCAAACACCAGTACTCCACTTGTTCCTTTGTCAAGGCGTGAGCAGACATGAACCTGCAAGTCATGATGCAGACTCAACCACTCCACCAGGCCGAGATCACCTTCATGGGCACGGTGGGTGGAGATGCCGGAAGGCTTATTGACTACCAGCCAGTTTGTATCATGATAGAGAAATGTCATTATGAAGAGTGTTTAAGAGTTTCTGATTTTTGAGTCAATTTTCAAATATTCCTGACTCAAATGTACTTTGTTTCGGCCTTATTTTGAGGATTATTTGGGGGGAGATATCTTTACTTTTGAAATTAAGGCTTCAACCGATCGATGTACAGTAGTTATGGTGCGAGATTAGTTATGTTGTGTCTTTTCTTGTCTGTTTTCTTTTCTTCCCTCTTTTTGTAGGTGTTTATTTTTATCTCTTCTTCCTCCTTTTTCTTTGGATTTTCTTCATTTCCTTCCTTTTTTTGACCGATAATAACGGGAAAGTACTCATAACGAACGAAAGGCCCGAAGCAGCCACTTCGAGCCTTTCTGCAGACATCCCGTAAATACGGAAGCCCAACAAGCACCTTCATATAATCACGGCTTCCGTTTTTGTTCAAGTCGGAAGAATGGAAATCCTTTTACTGAAGGCTGTTTCATGCAGGCGGTGTGATGGCACTTTTTATATTTGCTGGAGCTGTTGGCGAGGGCAGGCCTATTGTTGTGATGCTTGTCGGCGGAATTCTCAGCGAGAAGCACACCGTTTGGTACAGCAA
>JAGHCC010000068.1 GCA_021160685.1 Desulfobulbaceae bacterium
AAATTTACAATTATTAAAAACGTAATTTTGGACTGCCACCCTCTCCCTGGGGAGAGGGCCGGGGTGAGGGGTGTTGTTACTTAGAAGGTGAGGCTAAATAATTGCCCCAACCACCATCCTGTAACTGTTCAGCAGTGCCCATATGTGCACAGGTAAGCGCAGACTCCGAGCAGGCTGGTGATGACACCGCTTCGCTGTTATAGTAGTCCTATGTGAATCAGCCTGATCGCGTGCAGGTAGCGAGGCACGAGACTCCGGATGGAGTACTACTGAATAGTTATAACATCACGCACATTCGGTATAACCGCAGTCATGACAGACACAACAGCCGCCTTCATGCTCAATCACCCCTCCGCATTCCGGGCAGGCGCCAAACATGCTTTGTTCACGCATAGAGTCATCCCTGCCGTTTCTCTTTTCCAGATGCTGACGAATGGCCTTGGCAATAGCATCCGCACAAGAGACGACCTTATTATTGCCGAATCCGGCCGGCTTGTGACAACTGATGCCGATGAGTTGTTTAACCACCGGTTCCGGCGGCATGCCGCTCCGCCAGGCCAGGGAAACCAGGCGGCCGATGGCCTCGCACTGGCTGGCCGCGCAGCCGCCGGCCTTGCCGACAGTGTTGAACAACTCAAAAACCTGATTCTCCTCATCCTCGTTAATGGTGACATACATGGGACCGCAACCGGTGGTCATCTGGTAGGTGCTGCCGCTCAATCGCCGAGGCCGATCCCGCTTTATCGGCCGTGATCCTTCCATGACCGGAGCCGCCTTCTTGTCGGTCTTTCCAATATTTAAAACCTGATTATCCCGGCAACCGTCACGATAGATTGTCACCCCCTTGCACCCCTTGGCATAGGAGAGAAGATAAGCCTCTTTAACATCTTCCTCAGTGGCCAGGTGACCAAAGTTAATAGTTTTACTCACCGCATTGTTGGTGAATTTCTGAAAAGCAGCCTGGATATCGATATGATTTCGTGGACTGATATCATGAGCTGTTTCAAAAACCCGGCGATATTTACGAGGAATTTCATTCAAACCTTGAATACTGCCGGAATGGGAGATCTTTTTCAACAAATCTTGGGTGTAAAAACCATTTTCTTTGGCAATCTGTTCAAAAAGCGGATTGACTTCAAAAAACTCATCATTATCCATGACCCGGCGAACAAAAGAGACGGCAAACAGAGGTTCAACGCCGCTGGAAGAGTTGGCAAGCAGACTGATGGTCCCGGTGGGAGCAATAGTGGTTCTGGTGGCATTTCGTACCGGATCCGATTGATCACCGCCGGCATAAATACTTTTATTATAGTTTGGAAATGAACCTCGCTCTCTGGCCAGACGAATTGAAGTATCCAGGGCGGTTTGATCGATAAAGCCCATTACCTTCTCAGCAGTGTCAATAGCTTCAGCAGAGGAATAGGGTTGGCCGAGTTGAATCAGCATATCGGCAAAACCCATGACACCCAGGCCGACTTTTCTGTTCGCCCTGGTTTTTTTCTCAATTTCAGGTAGAGGATAGCAGTTGACATCCACCACATTATCAAGAAAATGGGTCGCCAGTGAAACCGTTTCTCCGAGCTTGCCATAATCGATGCTGCCATCAACAACCATATGGGCGAGATTAATAGAACCTAAATTACAGGACTCATGCGGCAACAACGGCTGTTCGCCACAGGGATTCGTGCTCTCGATCCTGCCCACTTCCGGGGTGGGATTATCCGCATTCATGCGGTCAATAAAAACAATGCCCGGCTCACCGGACAACCAGGCCTGTCTGACAATCTGCCGAAAGACCTTCTCGGCGCTCTTTCTTCCGATAACTTCACTGTTCCGCGGGTTGATCAAATCATAGTCATCATCGTTCTCCACAGCTCTCATAAAATCATCGGTGATGGCAACAGACAGATTAAAATTATTCAACACGGAAAGATCGGCCTTCACCTTGATAAAATCCATAATATCGGGATGATCCACCCGCAGAATCGCCATATTCGCGCCCCGGCGGGTCCCGCCCTGCTTAATGGTTTCGGTTGCGATATCAAAAACGCTCATAAAGGAAATCGGGCCGCTGGACACTCCCTTGGTGGAATGCACCATGTCATTTCTTGGCCGGATGCGGGAAAAAGAAAAGCCGGTGCCGCCGCCGCTCTTGTGAATCAGGGCGGTCTGCTTCACCGCCTCAAAAATACTCTCCATGGAATCTTCCACCGGCAGCACAAAACAGGCGGAAAGCTGGCCCAATTCCCGACCGGCATTCATCAGGGTAGGAGAATTCGGCAAGAAATCCAATTTGGCCATCATTTCGTAAAACTGCAGGGCCAATTCGTTGACAGGCTGCCCAGGGTGATAAATAAGATCCCCTGCGGCAATGGTCTGCGCCACGCGCCATAACATATCCACCGGCTCTTCCATGACATTTCCCTGCTCATCCTTCATCAGGTAACGCCGGGCCAGAACGGTCAGAGCGTTGTCGGCAAAGACAGGTTTTGTTGCTCCAGCCGGTAATTTCAATCCATTTTTTTTCATTTTTTTTGACATTATCTCTCTACTCCCTAGATCTTAAAAAGAATTTTCATTATATCAGCACAGAAAACGTCATACGCTAAATATGGTATACAACAAAAAAAGAGACCACAATATAGAGTAAAAGTAAAGAAGAAAAGCAGGGGAATTTGACAAAAAAACAGGGCGGGAAAAGGAAAAAAATCGTATCTATTTGAATTTACGGAGGCAATTTACCATTCTCCACAGGCAATAAAAAAATGGTCCTCCAAAATGTCAGGAATTGGGCAAAATATACCCCTTGCGAATAGCATATTTGATCAGGTCGGCGGTATTGTTGATATTTAACTTCTTCAACAGATTGGCCCGATGATGTTCTACCGTTCGGGTGCTGATGGAAAGAAGTTCGGCGATATCTCTGCTGATTCTGCCTTCAGCAACCAGCTTCAAAACCTGCCTTTCCCTGGGGGTCAGAGAATCGGAAGGAATATTTTTTTTCTCCCGGCAGTCACTGATCTCCTCCAGGCTCATTTCCCCGGACAGGACCGGCGAAATAAAATAGTCCCCCCGGATCACCTTTTCGATGGCAACAAGCAGTTCCAAATCAGAGTCTTCTTTCAGGACATAACCGTCAGCCCCGGCGGAAAGGGCATGACAGAGATACTGCTTGCTCTTGTGCATGGTGAGCATAATGATCTTTACGTCAGGGCAAATTTTCTTGGCCTCACCAATGGCTTCCATGCCGCGCAGATTCGGCATGGAGATGTCAAGCAGAATAACATCCGGACAAATCTTCTTGATAAAATGAAGTAATTCAAGCCCGTCTCCGACCTGACCGATAACAGCCAGGGAGGGATCTTCTTCAATAATTTTCTTAATCCCATGCCGAATTAACACATGATCATCCGCCAGCACAACCCGACATAAACCTCTTTTCTCACCCACGATCAGACCCTTGTCCCATATGTACAGTAATTTTCAAAAACCAGCCGAACCTCGAATGGGAATATCGACACAAATCTCGGTCCCCACGCCTTTCTCACTGCGGACATCCAGTCTGCCACCCAGGGTGCGAACACGTTCGCCCATGGCCGTCAAACCCATGCCGCTGTCAAGAGATTTCCTGCTCATCACTTCATCAACATCAAAACCTTTGCCATTGTCACGCACCCGTAATAACACATTCCCTTCATTTTTTTCAATCTGAAAAATAATATGATCAGCTCCGGAATGTTTGCCGATATTATTTAAACTTTCCTGTAAAATTCGGTAAATCATCCGTTGATCATTCTGGCAAAAAAGATGATTAATCTCAACAAGATCCAAGATCGTCCCGATTTGGTGCAGTTTGGAGAAATTGGAGATCAAATATTCCAGGGCCGCGTCAATACCAAGATCATCCAGGGCAACCGGGCTCAAGTCACGGGAAAGACGCCTGACGTTTTCAATAATCTGGTTAATGCTCTCCCGCAGCTCTTCACATTCCTTCAGAAGCTCGAATTCAGAGCCGCTCGTAGTCTTTCTTTCCAGGCCACGCAACTGCAGTTTCAAGGCGGCAAGAGACTGGCCGAGTTCATCATGCAGCTCCACGGAAATTCGCCGACGTTCTTTGTCCTGAACAGTAAGGAGATTCACGGAAAGTTGATGGAGAATCTCCTCTGATTCGCGCAAGGCCTCTTCCGCCTTTTTGCGCACCTTATTTTCTTCCTGCAGCTGTTTATTTGTGGTGGTCAATTCCAGGGTCCGGGTTTTCACCAGTTCCTCAAGATGATTCCGATGTTTTTCAAGCTCCTTTTCAGACTTTTTCCGCCGATAGATATTCACCGACAAAATAATAACCACTGCCTCCAGAGCCAGGGCTATACAGAGCAGAGACCAGCCGACTTTCTTATTACGCCAGAGAACGGATTCCGGCTCCTTGGTCACGATACTGTGGGGCGGCAGATCAGAATAGGTTATATTAAACTGTTTCAGCCGCCTGTAATCAAAAATAAAACGGCTGTCATTTAATGTACGAACCGGCTTCAACTCGCTGAGCGGCTTGCCGTGAATCAGATCCAACGCCATCAGAGCTACTCTCGTTCCCTGTGCCTCTAAATCGACCATCTTGCCGCCAAAAAGTCCCTGGGCAAGATAAAACTCCCAGATGCCGAGAATCGGCACCTTACATTTTGCCGCAAGGAGCCGGCAGCTCCGTTCAAACGAAAAAGTCGCACCGAGTCCATCCCTGGTGAAATTCATTAACAAGACCAGGGAATCGGCCGGCAATCGGGCTAAACGGGATTGGAGCTCATCCATGGACTCATTTCCATAATAATCGATCTGAAAACGATTCTGAAAAGGCTCGAGCTCTTCCGAGAGAATCTGCTGCTGGATGCGGCCGGCAAAAGTCGAATCATTAATAACGATCAGGCGCCGACTGCCGGGAAAAAGGGAAAGTCCGGCCTCAACTGTTGCTCCGACATCACTCGCTTCAAAGACCCCTGAAAATAAATCGTTATGGGCAAACTCGTCATCCTGCCGGCTCAGGCCGCAGAAAAAAACCGGGGTTGCCGGAAAAAGATCGACATGAAATGATTTCAAAAAAGAGTAAACCAAATCGCCGACGCCGATCACGGCCGTAAAATGCTGATTATTAAACTTCTCCCTGAAATAGCTGTATGCGCCGGCAGCAAGACTTGCCTCATCACGGTGCAGGCCGTCAAGGTATTCAACATGCAGCTCAATATCATTTCGATCCTTGGCCAACAGAACCTGACTGATCCCCCGATTAATGGCCTGGGAAAAATGCAGGCTGCTGTGGTAGGGATGGATAATAAGCACATCATGTCTCGAAAGTTCTGCCCGGCTTGACTCTGGAACAGCAAAACAAAAAATCAGCAACAAAAAAATAAACCGGCATGACTGGAGCAAAAGGCTTCCAGTCACGTAACTATTCAGGAGCACCCCGCAGGAAGTGCCCTTGGGGTGCACCCCATCTTGTCCCATTTCAGAGTCTCGCATACTCGCTTACCTGGCCTTCTTGAATAACACAAGTGCGGAGTCTGCGCTTACCGTTCGAAGTCCCAAAAGAACCAATATGGAGCACTCCTGAATAGTTACGAAACGGTGGTTATGCCAATTTGGTGGTCCCACCTTCTAAGTAACAAGATTTTGAGTAGCCTGTATAAAAAGCGTAAAATCAGCGTGATAAGTTAGAATTGTCACTCACTTCATTCCGGTTGCCTTGCTAAATAGTTACCCAGTCACAACAAAACATGAAAATTTATTTTTTTCTTCCCGGGTCGACCGGGGAGCTTTTCGGATAAACAAACTTGAACGAAATGCGAACATGGACAAAAAAATCAGTTATGTTCCTTGGTTTTATGAAAAACGATATCCGGCCACTGTTCCTCGATAAAACGAACATGCCACTGCCCCGGTGCCAGGTAGGTCAGCGAGCCTTCGGCGTCAACGGCCAGACTAGCCTGATTCGCGGCCTCAAATTTTTTGAGTCGTTTTTTATCTTCACAGTCGACCCAGCGGGCCGCCGCATAATCCACCGGCTCATAGATCGCATCAACCCAGTATTCATCCTTTAAACGGGCCATGGTCACGTCAAACTGCAGAACCCCGACCGCTCCCAGGATATAGTCACTGCCAATGAGCGGTCTGAAAACCTGAACAGCTCCCTCCTCCGCCAGCTGAACTAGCCCCTTCTTGAGCTGCTTGGACTTGAGCGGATTTTTTAAAATTACCCGGCGGAAATGTTCCGGCGCAAAACTGGGAATTCCGGAAAATCGCAATTCTTCCCCGGTGGTGAAGGTATCACCGATCTTGATAGTCCCATGGTTGTGCAGACCGATAATATCGCCGGCATAGGCCTCCTCCACGTGGGCCCGGTCCTGGGCCATGAAAATAATAGCGTTAGCCAGAGTGATTTCCTTACCCAGACGATGATGCATTACCTTCATTCCCCGTTTGAACTTTCCCGAACAGATGCGGATAAAGGCAATTCGGTCACGATGGGCAGGATTCATATTTGCCTGAATTTTGAAGGCAAATCCGGAAAATTGTTCCTCATAAGGCGAAACATCCCTGGTCACAGCCTTCCGCACCATCGGGCCCGGCGCCATTTCAACAAAACCGTCCAGGAGTTCCCTGACACCAAAATTATTAATGGCGCTGCCGAAAAAAACCGGCGTCTGATTCCCTTTCAGATAATGATCCAGTTCAAAAGGATTGGCCGCACCTTCAAGAAGTTCCACGTCATCCCGCAGCGCTTCCGCCTGATCACCCAGGAATTCATCAAGTTGCGGATCAGCCAGGTCTGTTATGAGCAGCCCTCCCTGGTCACGGGTCGTCTGGCCCGGTGTGAAAAGATGCAGCTCTTTGCGATACAGATTATAGACACCCTTAAAAGTCTTGCCCATGCCAATGGGCCAGGTAAGGGGGGTGCATTCCACCTGAAGTTTATCTTCAATTTCCGCGAGAACATCCAGGGGTTCCAGCCCTTCGCGGTCCAGCTTGTTGATAAAGGTCAGAATAGGTGTATTGCGCATGCGGCAGACCTCCATCAATTTTTCAGTCTGCGGTTCCACACCCTTGGCACTGTCAATGACCATGAGCGCGCTGTCTACTGCCGTCAGTACCCGGTAGGTATCCTCGGAAAAATCCTGATGCCCCGGGGTATCAAGGAGATTAATTTCAAAATCGCGGTAATTAAACTTCATTACCGAAGTTGTGACGGAAATCCCGCGATCTTTTTCAATGGCCATCCAATCACTAGTGGCATGGCGGGAGGCCTTCCTGGATTTAACGGCTCCGGCCAGCTTTATTGCCCCGCCGTAGAGCAGCAATTTTTCAGTCAGGGTGGTTTTACCGGCATCAGGATGACTGACAATGCCAAAGGTCCGCCGGCGATCGATTTCTTTTCTGTTCAATTTGTTCAACTCAAACCTCGTAATATGATATCTCAAAACAAACCGACCGATTCACCTTGATCGGTTCTGCAAAGCCTGTCAATTTTGAAAAAATCTAGTGATCTCTTCAAACTAACTATTCAAAAAAAAAGCCGGCTTGCATAACAAAGCCGGCTTTCCAAAAACAGCAAAAAAATTGTAATTTAAAAAAATCGGCAAAATTCTACTGCTAATTTTTCCTCCTGTCCCTTGTGCTTCGACGATCTTCTTTCGTTGAAATCGAAACAAAAATCCCTTCCCGGTTACTTTTTCGACGATCTACTCTTTTTTTCCGCCTATCCTTGAAAAACATCTTTCTTTCCGCACGGATAATCTCGTCTTTCTTGTCTGGATCTTTTTTGACGTAAGGGGCTTTACCAATGACAATATCCATGATTCAAATTCCTTATTAAAAACCACCTGCGGTGAAGGCTGACGGGAAAAAGGAAAAACACATCACCCTATGTTCCTTTTTTTGTTCATGGTAATTTATATAAAAATAACCCTTTTCACGCAGTCAATCAATACTTTTCGTCACTAACCAAGAACGCTGTTCACAGGGGAAAACAAAAAATCAGGAATGTTTGTGGGGCAATCCGCCCAGAGTATGCTGATGAAAATGCTGGTGGAGGATCGTCGATTCTCCATTACAGACTATCCTGCCGTTCTGCAGACCATAAATTTCAGAAGTTGTCCGGCTCAGGAAATCGTATTCATGGGAAACAATAATATAACTGATGTGCAGGTTGATCAGAATCTCACTGATACGTTCCCTTGTCAGTTCATCGAGACCGGTGGTTGGTTCATCTAGCAGCAGCACCTTGGGCTGCATGGCCAGCACCGTGGCCAGGGAGACCAGTTTTTTTTCCCCGCCGGAAAGTTTGTAGGTAATCCGGTCTTCAAAACCGGCCAGATTCAAATCAGCCAAGGTCTGTCTGGCAATGGCCAATGCCTTTTCCGGCGGATTCCCCAGATTCAAAGGGCCAAAGGCGACGTCTTCAATCACGGTGGGACTGAAAAGCTGATCATCGGCCTGCTGGAAAAGAAATCCAACCTGACGCCGCACCTCACTGAAATCCTTTTCTTTTTTCACTTCCCGGCCAAAGACCCGTATCGTGCCGGACCGAGGCTTAACAAGTCCCATGATGAGGTGAAGAAGTGTTGTCTTGCCGGTGCCGTTCGCACCGATTAGACCGATATTCTCCCCCTCCATCAGCTTGAAATCAAGACCGGCAAACAAGCCCTTATGACCGGGCGGAGAATAATGGATATCAGTCAATTCTATTAAAGGTAGTTTAGACATATTTTTTCAAAAAATACCCCAAGGAGTCGTCCGAAAAATTATTGTTTATGTGAATGTACTAAGCGCCAAACTCAAGAAAAACAAGCAATAAAATCCCGACCAGACCCAGGCCGGAGAAAAAGACATCATACCGGTTGAACCGAAAAGACACATGACTGTAAAAACGACCGGAAAAACCACGGCATTTCATGGCACAGGCCACGTTATCGGCCCGGTCCAGACTGCGCACAAGCAGCATACCGATAAGGTAACCAAAGGTCTGCAGGGTGTGCAGATTACAGCGAGCCTGAAAACCTCGCAGCAGCATAGCGGAACGCAGCCGTCGGTACTCCTGGAAAATGACCTCAATATAACGAACCATAAAAAAAAGAATCCGGGTCAATTTTTCAGGCATCCCCAGGCTGCGCAACCCATGACCGAGTGTTCCCGGCTCCATGGTTCCGACCAGAGATGCGACAGCGATCATAATAAGATTGGCCTTGGCCGTAATGACAGCCGCCATGATCAGCCCGGCCCTGCTCCATGTCCATGGACCAAATTCGACAACTGGAGTTCCCGGAACAGAGAGGGGCAGAAAAAGAAGAACAAAAAGCATAAAAAAATTAAGCTCTGCCAGCCGTTTCAAAATCCGTCCCGGAAACAAGCGGGCAAAAGCGGGCAGCGGCAGAACGAGAATCGCGCCCACGGCAAGAACAGCATTCTTTGTGCTGACGGCCATGATGACGGCAAAGGCAAAGGCGACCAAAATTCGGCAGCGCGGATCAAGCCTTTTTACGGGAGAGGAGATTTGACTGTCCTGAAAAACAAGCATGGAGTCAATTGGAAGGCTGAGATATTGGAGAACATTCCTGACAGACAGGGCCAAGCAAATCAGGCCGCACCTTGTGCAAAAAGGAGACCACCGCGCCGGCGACAAAACCTTCAATCAGGACTATCGGAAGATGGGCGATCATGATGGCGACAATTGTCTTCAGGAAATACTCATTGCAGAGATAAAGGGTCACAGCCAGAAAAAAACAGCTCAAAACAACACCCGCCACACCAATAAAAAAGCCGGCCGGAAACAAACTTTTCCAGTTCCGTCCCCTGATGATCAGTCTGAAAAAATAAAAACAGAGAACAGCGGGAACCGCGTTATTAATAATATTGGTTCCAAGGGCAGTGAGACCGCCGAAACCGAAAAAAACACTTTGCAGAAACAGGGCCATGGCAAGGGCTGGAAAAGCAGACCAGCCCAGCATCATCCCGATCACTCCAGTGAGCATGAGATGAGTGCTGGATAGACCGATGTTGACATGAATCAGGGAGGCCACAAAAAAAGCGGCCGACATGACACCAACACGGGGGATATCGTCAATATCCATCTTATATAACCCGAAAGCGACACCGGAAACCGCAAATGTTGTGGTGACCGCCATCACCGGCATGGTCAGAATGCCGTCAGCAATATGCATCGACTGGTCCTGTTGGTCTTGTTGGTCTGATTAGTCTAGGAGGCTGTCCGAGAATAGCAATTTTTTCTCAAATCGAGGCATTTCGAAAAAATAAGCACAGTCATATAGTTTATATTACGAGCATTATTTTTTCGAAATAACGAAGAGTTGGGAAAAAAGGGCATTCTCGGACAGCCTCCTAAGCTAATCGGCCGATTTCCTGCCTTTAATAATTATAAAAAGCCCTGCCATCCCTAGGATATAGCCAATTCCACCCAAGATATCGTGAAAACGAATCTTATTTTCATAACCATCCAGCTGGCTCCGGTAAAGATTGATCTGTTGCTGCACGGGCTTTATGGCGTCGCTGACTGCGGCGGTAACCAGTTTTTGCAACTCAACAGGAGAGAAGCCCCTTTCAGGAAAGGGGCAATCTTTACTCCGGACCGAAGGCTCTTCTTCGTTTCCGGCTCGGGGAGAAGCAACAGCCGCAGGTTTCAGCTGCGCCAGATCATCCGGGAATTCCCCGGCCGTCAACTGCCAGCTGGCCGTGTGACCGTCACCGGTGTTCAGAGTAAGAAGGAGATCTGCCTTAAAGGGGGCCTCAAACTCGAATTCACCCTTGTCGCTGGTAACAGCCTCTCCAAGATATTCACCAGCTGGCCCCAACAGGAAAACTGTTACTCCGGCAGGCCGACCGCCCCCGCTGTAATAGGCATAGCCGCTGATAGTCCTGCCTTCCACGCTGCCAAACAGTTTCAAATTATGGGCGTTTGCCGGCAGTGGAAAATTCAGAGACAGCAGCACTACCGGAAAAAAAAACAGAAAAATCAAAGCACATCTTTTCATTTCAGTAACCGTTCACCAAGAGCACGGATTCGGCAAATTACATAACCGTAAACGTTTACCAGTGCCTTAGGTAAGCGAGTGCAACGAGACTCCGCTCGTTCATTTAGGCCTGCGCACTATACTGGTGTTATGTAAGCAGGCCAGGTAAGCGAGTATGCGAGACTCCGAAATGGCGAAGAGGTAAGCGAAGACTCCGTGAGGTGCTGGTGAACGCTTACTCATTTCATATCAACGCATTGAACCCAGATCAGGGCGCCAAGCTCCACGTCAACATCCTTGCCGGCGGGATTTTTCAGAGATTCATCGCCGTCGATCAAGGCGGCAAAGGACCACCAGCCCTCTCTCGGCATGGTATATGAAAAAACACCGTTTTGGTCGGCCATGATGACTTGGGTAATATAGGGATCGGCTGGAATGGCCACCCTGCCCTCCTCATTTTTATATTCAACCTCGATCTCGGCAAAAGGAACCGGCCGACCATTTTTTTTGACAATGCCACGAAAACAGTTCCCGGTCCAGAGACCGTAAGGCCGAACAAGAGGCGTAATCTCCACCGGAAATCCGACATCCTCACTCCAGCCCTCTTCCTCGCCAAAACCATTCACAACAGTTTTGGTATAGTGGATAATCATCTTCTGTTCAGCTGGTTCCCAGTACGGAGCCGGTTCAATGGCGAAAACATAATCCCCCGGCTTTTTCACCGTATATGAAGCCTTGTAGGCTGTTTTGCCATTTTTCTTCTCCGCGACCAAGTTCTCGCCGAGATCAGTTTTCACGCCGGAGCTGACCACGAAAAACTGCGTAGGAATGCCCATTTCCATAACCGGACCGCCTTCCATGGGATGGGTAAAGACAATGCTGAAATCAACGCTTCTGCTTCCGTCGGCCGTGACAATATTCGTGCTTGGAATCAACTCCTGAAAATGAGCCTCTGCTCCCCCTGCCGAGGCAAGGCCTGTCACAACGATCATCCCCAAAATGGCCCACACTCTGAAACCCTTCATCTCCTTCCTCCATGGTCAACGATTCAACTTTACACAATAACACGATTGCGGAATTTTTAATACCACAGTCACTGGAGCGTGTCAAAAAAAATCATACAAAAATTTTTTTTGTAACACTGTGAAGAGTTACAGACCAAGTTTTTCGTAATTTTTCACCTACGCTTCTATGTAACAAAAATATCGAGTAACATGTATAAAAACGCAAAATCAGCAAGATAAGTTAAAATTGCAACTCACGTCATTCCCGCATGTTTTTAGCGGGAATCCAGGATAGAGTGTGTGGCTAGTTTCTGGATTCCGGCTAAGGACATGCCGGAATGACGTTATAATTCTTTTGTTACTTTTAAAAATAGATGCCGGGCCCCCGCTTGCTGTGCTGAATAGTTACGAAAAAAGATCCAAAAAGCGGGGCGTCACCTCTTTACGGCCAGCGACTTTCTGATAAAATTCAGCAGGATGCCCCAAAGCGATGACGGAGTAAATTTCCTCATCTGCGGGAATCTCCAAGAATTTCCGAAGAGCGGGATCATGCCTGACAGCCTCGACGACAAAGCCGATCAGGCAGCTGCCAAGTCCCATGGCATGAGCGCCAAGCAGAATATTCTGGGTAGCCAGCAGAGCATCTTCAGCGGGACAGCTTGCCCCGGCTTTGCCTCCCACCAGAATGGCGGCGGTGGAGCCGTGAAACAGAGTGTCCCTGCCCTCCCGTTCCCACTGCTTGAGACCATGGCGAACGGTTTTATAATAATTTCGGTAATAGCGGCCCAAACGATCCTTTTTAAAAATTTTTACCAAAAAACGTAACAGAGAACTCTCCGCCAAGTGGTTGAGTCTCTTAAAAAAAAGCGCCACCCGGTTCCCTAAGGCCACGACATCGTTACGTTCGGCCAGGATGGCAAAGATCCAGCCCTGACTGTTGGTGCCGGAAGGAGCCGTAATCCCGATCCGAACAAGATCCGACAGCTGCGCCCGGTCAACAGGCTGATCCGTATAATTCCGGCAGGATCGGCGTGAGCGCATGAGACGAACCAGTTCCCCGGTATCAAAAGCGCCAAAGGGAAGCCAGCGATCATTCACTGAAAATGTTGCAAATTCAGTTGGCCCGGCAAGAGCTGCCACGCTGACCGCGCCGGTGGGACAGACCGCCTCGCAATGACCGCAGTCAAGGCAGTATCCGCCGGTTACCACAGCCTTATTTTCCTGCATGGATAGGGTTTCCGAAGGACAGACCTGAACACATAAACCGCAACCGCTACATTGCTCCGCGTCAATTCGTGTCGTGACCGGTGGTTTCATTAATCCAGACCTCGTAAAAAACTTTTTGTTATTGACTGCAAACCCTTTACCGGCAAGTACTTTGATCAGATAAGCGTAGACTTCGAAACTGGACTGTTGGTCTGGGTTAAAAGGTTCAATGTTCAGGGTTCAAGGTTGCTGGTACCCTTGAGATAACGGGTACCATCTCAACTCTGAACCTTGAACGAGACTCCGTGCAAATTTGCAGCAGAATGTCCAAAAAACAGCATCAATTTTACGATGATTTAACAAGGTCTGTAATCATTTTTTCCGGATCGACTTACCCATACTAAAAGCATCGCCCACCAAGGGGCCAATTCCGTGATATTTACGAATCACCGGCGAAAAGACTAAAGGTTTCAACTGGTCGATATCCACCATATCCTTTTCGCCCAGGATCGACTCCTCTGCTTTAACATCAATAATTTCGCCGATAAATTGAGTATGGAGACCGATTTCAACAATTTTCATGAGCCTGCATTCAAGCACCAGGGGAAACTCGGCGATAAAGGGAGCATTCACACAGGTGCTTCTTTCCGGAGTCAATCCGGTAGCCGCGAATTTATCCACATTACGGCCGGTAGAGATGCCGAAATAATCCACCTCCGTGGCAAACTTCTCGGTACCAATATTAATGGTAAAGGCCTTGCTCCTTATAATATTGCCATGACTTAAAGTTGCCTCCCGCAGAGAGACGGCCACGCAGGGCGGTTTGGAACAGCAGACGCCGCCCCAGGCCGCTGTCATTACGTTTGGCTGATCATCTTCACCGTAAGTGCCGACAACCCAGACCGGGGTCGGATAAACACAAGTATTTGCGGACAATGACTTCTTCATTTCTCCTCCTATTTCATACTTGATCTTGTAACTGTTCAGCAGCACCCCATCTGCACGCGATCAGGCTGGTTCACATAGGACCACTATAGTTCTCCAGCC
>JAGHCC010000212.1 GCA_021160685.1 Desulfobulbaceae bacterium
GCCTGGGGAGCCTGATTCAGGCTGGTTTTCTGATTGATGACCCTGAAACCTTTTAAATCAAAAAAACGGCGCATGTTGCCAAGGGCTTTTCTCATCAGCAGCTCAAAAGAGGCTTCAGCTCCTTCATATTGAAATCCCTGGTTTTCCAGATCTTTGAGTTCCTTTAAAATTGAGGTCACCACCGGATCCTTGCTGTCAATGTCAATGCCGAATTTTTTTGCCTTATGCAGGACATTGCTGCGGCCTGACTGATCCGAAATCAGGATGCGGCGGGTATTACCCACTTTTTCAGGTTCAATATGTTCGTAGGTCAACGGGTTGCGTTTCACCGCTGCGACGTGGATGCCCCCCTTGTGAGCAAAGGCCGAATTGCCGACATAAGGTTGATAACGGTTATGAGGCAGATTGGCCAGTTCATTAATGTAACGGGCTGTCTCGCTCAAGTGTTCCAGGTGCCCTGCCGCCTCAAAGGAATAGCCCATTTTCAGGGCCAGGGCAGGCATGATGGAGGTCAGGTTGGCATTGCCGCACCGCTCGCCATAACCGTTGATCGTGCCCTGCACATGGCTGGCGCCAAGAGACAACGCCATCAGAGAATTGCCCACGGCTGTCTCTGAATCGTTATGGGCATGAATCCCCAACTCGATCTCCCTGCCCCCGGTTTGGATATGGGATTGTACGGTTTTCATGATTTCCGGGATCTCGTTTGGCAGAGTGCCGCCGTTGGTATCACAAAGCACCAGACATTCCGCTCCGCCGGCAATGGCCCGGTCCAGGGTGGCCAGGGCATAATCGCGGTTATTCTTAAAACCGTCAAAAAAATGCTCGGCGTCATAGAAGAGATGTTTGACGTGGGGCCGCAGGTACGCCAGGGAATCCTCAATGATAGTCAGATTATCCTTAAGTTCGATCCTGAGCGCCACCGAAACATGAATATCCCAGGTTTTTCCAAAGATGGTGATCGCAGGAGATTTCGCTGCCACCAGAGCCTGGAGATTAGGGTCAATATCCGGTGGATTCTTGAAATTTCTCGTACTGCCGAAGGCGGCAACTATGGCATGCTTGAGATTGTAGTTTTTGATCTCCTTAAAATACTCGGAGGATATCGGGTTTGAGCCGGGCCAGCCGCCTTCAATATAATCGATTCCAAGTTCATCAAGTTTCAGGCTGACCTTGATTTTATCTGAAACCGAGAGATTAAAATTCTCGGCCTGGGTGCCGTCCCGCAGGGTGGTGTCATATATCGTTACATTTTTTTTCATTTTTTTACTCATCGTAATCGTTCACAGGGGCAACAGATTTACTGAAACCACGGTCCTGTAAGCGTTCACCAGTGCATTAGATTCGTTCGTTTGGGACTTTGAACTATAGTCCCTCTACTGTGAAAAGGCCAGGTAAGCGTAGACTCCGAAACGGAAGAAGATGAGGTGCTGGTGAACACTTACTGCTCATCGGCTACGTTTTCCATCTCCAAGGCAAAGGCATCATGCAGAGCCCGTACCGCCAGTTCCGTGTACTTTTCATCAATCACACAGGAGACTTTGATCTCCGAGGTGCTGATCATGGAGATGTTGATTCTTTCGTTGGACAGAACCTGAAACATGGTGGTGGCGATACCTGAATGATTTCGCATCCCGACCCCGACAATGGAAATTTTGGCAATGTCCCTTGAACCGGTAACCCGTTCAGCGCCAATTTCTGTAGCTATTTTTTCGACTAGTTCCATGGCCCGGTCAAAGTCGGTCTTAGGAACCGTGAAAGTCATGTCGGTCAACTTTCCGGCCCTGGTATTCTGGATAATCATGTCCACAACAATACCGGCATCCGAGATCGGCCAGAAAATTTTGGAGGCAATGCCGGGAGTGTCCGGGACCTTGGCGATGGTGATTCGTGCTTCGTTTTTATTATAAGTAACACCGGAGACCAGCATGTCTTCCATTTCCTTATCCTCCTTAACCACCCATGTTCCTTCTGTATCGGTAAATGTTGAACGAACATGGATCGGCACGTTATATCTTTTTGCTAAACCAACCGAGCGAATATCAAGGACTTTAGCACCGAGACTGGCAAGTTCAAGCATCTCGTCATAGGAGATGCGGTCGATTTTCCGGGCTGCCTTGTAAATATTCGGATCAGTGGTGTAAACGCCTTCCACGTCGGTAAAAATTTCGCAGTAGTCAGCCTTCAGCGCCGCAGCCAGGGCCACAGCCGAGGTGTCTGAACCACCCCTGCCAAGGGTAGTGATGTTATTATTTTCATCCACTCCCTGAAAACCGGCAACAACGACAATCTTTCCCTCATTAAGATGTTTGTTAATCAGCTCGGTATCGATATTTTTGATTCTTGCCCTGGTGTGCATGCTGTCCGTGCTGATTTTAACCTGGTCGCCAAGAAAAGAGATTGCGTCGAGACCCGCTTCCTTGATGGCCATAGCAAAAAGGGCCACAGTCACTTGCTCGCCGCTGGACAAAATTACATCCATTTCCCTGGGATCAGGCATTTTCTGCATCTGCTGAGCCAGATCAATAAAACGATTGGTCTCACCGGCCATGGCTGACAATACGACAACCATCCGGTGTCCCTTGTCGTGATACGCCATTACCCTGCCGGCAACCGTTTTAATTTTTCGGGGATCCGCCACCGAGGTTCCGCCAAATTTTTGGACTATTAACGCCATTCCTTACTGCCACTCCTCTACTTTTATTGTTTAAACTCTTAAGATACAAAAATAAAAATTCAATCATTCTCGAAAAGATTATGTAAGTCAATGATTATCCAGTTATTATTTACCCCAAGACAGCTTCTAAAACAACTACTCAGAAAACGTGTAACAATACCAGTCTTGACAAGGAAGAACCAGTTTTTTTCTTCTGTCCGGCAAGGCTGGTTGTATCGAATAAGAAAGTGGATCATTATCTTAAATGAATGAAAAAATGAGACTTGTAATAACTAAAAGATTTTGTTAGTAAATTATGCTAAAATTAATCCCAGTAAAATCAACATTGAATATTTCACCTAACATTTTTTCAGGGGCTCTTTGTGAAATTATATAGACCATTTCTTTTTTGTTTCGTCATTTTTCTTTTTTTCGGTGGTATCTCCTGTTTAGTGAACAGGTTGGATCAGAAACAAAGTTCCCCGGTAAATATTGCAAATGCCTCCATTCCCGAGACACATTCCGTAGACCAGGAACAAATCCCCCTGCCCTTTGACAACCTTGAAAATTACACTGAAATTAAAGGAAAAATCAAAATTGGTGATTCCCTGAGCAGTTCATTGACCCGCCATAAGGTTCCCGGTCATGTTCAGGCTGAAATTATCCGCTCATTGTCATCATGCCTTGACCTGAAACGGCTCCATGCCGACGATCGTTTTTCCGTTATTCTGGATGAATTGGAACATCTGGTGAAATGTTCCTATGAATGCGGTCCCCTTGAAAGGTATACCGTTGAGAGAAAAAACGATATCTTTACGGCCGGCAGGGATGCCATTGATCTGGATGTTCAAACTGTTGTTTTTCAGAGCAGCATTGAAAGTTCTCTATTTAATACCTTTCTGGATCAGGGCGAGAAAAGCCCTTTGGCTTATGAATTTATCGACATTTTCTCTTCAAAAATTGATTTTAACACGGAACCCCGCAAGGGTGACCGGATTGAAGCTGTATTTGAAAAATACTATAAGGAAGGATCCTTTGTCGGCTACGGCAGGATTCTCTATGCCAGATATCAGCAGGATGACAGTGATAATGAGGCCTTCTATTATACTTCGGATGAAACGCCGGGCCTTTATTTTGACAGTCTGGGCCGAGAAACCGGCACCTCTTTTATAAAATCTCCGGTGCCTGTGGGCCGGTTAACTTCAAAGTTTACCTGGCACCGGAAACATCCGATTCTGGGTGTTGTGCGTCCCCATCTGGGGATCGACCTGGCCGCGCCTGTGGGGACACCGATTATGGCCGCAGCAGACGGCAAAATTCAATTTATGGGCACCAGGGGCGGATTTGGCAAACAGGTTATTCTCTCCCACTCCGGCGGATACAAGACTTATTACGGCCATCTTTGCCGCTTTAAAAAAGGATTAAAAAGGGGAAGCAAGGTCAGCCAGAAAGATATTATCGGTTATGTCGGTTCCACCGGCCTTTCCACCGGTCCCCACCTTGACTACCGTCTTTCTGTGAACGGAGTTTTTAAAAATCCCCTTGCCATGGACTTTAAACCAAAGTCCGTTCTGAAGGATTCTGAACTTAAAGCATTTCAAAAGGACAGGGAAAAACTGATCGACAAAATTCATCAAGCTAGTGGGCATAATGTGATGCAGGTCAGACACAGGGTTTTGCATCCGGATGAGACCATTGCCTTTTTGTAATGAAGGTAACTGTTCAGCAGTACCCCATCTTTGCCCATTTCGGAGTCTCGCATACTCGTTTACCTGGCCTTCTCGAATAGCACTAGTGCGGAGTCTCGCCAGCTCGCTTACCTGAGGCACTGCTGCACAGTTACAGTCCGAGTTTTTCGTAACATTTTTCACATACGTTTGAATAGTTACTAATGAAAATCATCCCCCCTTTCAATATTGTTCTGGTGGAACCGGAAATTCCGCCTAATACCGGCAGTATCGCCCGGTTGTGCGGAGCAACGGATTCCATCCTTCATCTTGTCAAGCCATTGGGTTTCAGCACGGATGACAAATATCTGAAACGGGCAGGCCTTGATTATTGGCGGTTTGTGGAAATAATCTATTGGGAAAGTTTTGAGGCGTTTCTTGAAGAGCAGCCGGAAAAGCGACTGCATTTTTTGAGTAAAAAGGTCTCTCGTCCTTACTATAAGGCTGTTTTTCAACCGGGAGATTATCTTGTCTTCGGCAAGGAGACTAAGGGGTTGCCGGAAGAGATCATCGACCTGTACCACGATCGCTGTCTCACCCTTCCCATGAGCAATCCGAACATCAGAAGCCTGAATCTCGCTATGGCAGCCGGCATTGTTCTGTATGAGGCCCTGCGGCAACAGGTAGTGAAGAGTTAACAATTAATGTCATTGACGTTATTTTTAGCCACGAAATCCACGAAAAAACACAAAAATTTTTCTTATATTTTCGTGTAGTTTGTGGTTTTAGTGGCAAAAAGTTGTTAAAAACATGCTACGTCCGTTTCAGCTTGTGCTTATACATCAGCTGGTCGGCTCTCGACAGA
>JAGHCC010000264.1 GCA_021160685.1 Desulfobulbaceae bacterium
AAATGCAACACCTCGTACAAGGTGGTCTCCACAGCCAGGATATATTCCCGGTCCAAGTGGTCTCCTTTTATACAGATCATGTCCACCTGTTCCGCGGCCCTGGACAATTTATTAGCTCCAATCGTCCCGGAACTTCCCTTTATTTTATGAACCAGTTTCTGAATCGATTCAATGACCTTGCCGGCAAAAGCATCATTTATTGTGACAACAAAATCGGCAAAATCCCGGGAGAATGAAGCAAGAACATGATTAAAGGTCTCCTGGTCAATACCTAGCCGGGCAAGGACCTCCTGCACATCAATACACGACAGACTGGAACTCTCTTCCACCCTCTCCCGCCCAGGTGCCGGCTTCGGGAATGCCTTGGAAGACGGTGCACCTTGCCGCCCCTCTCCTGCAAAAAGCCCGTTAATAGCACCAATGAGGCTGTTACGCAGTATGGGTTTAGCTAGAAACCCATTGGCATTTTGCTTCTCCGCCAAAGTTATTTCCTGCTCGACACCAAAAGCTGACATCATGAAAATCGGCAAATCAGGTTGGATACGGGAACGGATTTCCGCTGCTGCAGCGACCCCATCTCCATCCGGCATCTGCCAATCAAGCAAAACAAGCTCAACAAAATCGGCGCCTCCGTTCCTTTCGCTTATTCTGTTCAATGCCTCGCGGCCGGAGCCGGCTGTCTCCACCCGGCAGCCCGGCAAAGACAGCATTTCACGGATAATTTCACGACACACGGGGTTATCGTCAACAACAAGAACCCGCAACCCCTCAAGCTCCGGGGACAACCCGATTTCTCCACTCTCACTCCAGCGCCAGGGGAGGGTAACGGAAAAACAAAAAAGACTTCCCTTTCCAGGTGTGCTTTTAACCCGGATTCGACCACCCATCATCTCAACCAGCTGTCTGGAAATGGTCAGGCCGAGTCCGGTTCCGCCATACTTTCTGGTCGAAGAGCTGTCAGCCTGTTGAAATGGTTCAAAAAGATAATCCAAAGACTCAGAATTGATTCCTGCTCCAGAGTCTTTCACTGAAAAATGAAGATCAACCCGGTCCTCAGACTTTTTTGCGCATTGCACAGCGATAATCACAGTCCCCTTCTTCGTGAACTTGATCGCATTATCAACGAGATTGGCCATAACCTGCTGAAGCCGCCTGCCATCACCGACCAAAAGAGGAGGAACAGCAGAATCAATATCAAAAAGCAGTTCATTTTGTCGATCCAGAGCCTTTCCGCTAAACACGTCACCCAATCTGTCAAAAATATCAGTCAACAAAAACGACCGATTTTCCAGAGCAAGTTTTCCCGCCTCGATTTTCGAACTATCCAGGATATCATCAAGTATATGTAGAAGGGAATCCGCAGAATTGTTAATAATTTCAAGGTAGCGACGAATCACCGGAGAGACATTCTCTGCGCTCATGGCCAAATCAGCGGCCGCGATTACGCCATTCAAGGGCGTTCTGATTTCATGACTCATGGTGGCCAGGAAGGCGCCCTTAGCCCGGGAGGCGCCATCCGCCATCTCCTTGGCCAGCTGTAAATCTTCATTCATTTTCTGCAGTTCTGCGGTTCTCTGTTCAACCCGCTCTTCAAGGCTTTCCTTAGCGACTTCCAATGCCCTTTCCCGGTCGCCGATTTCTTCCAGCATCCCGTTAAAGGCATCGGTTAACTCACCAAGCTCGTCTTCGGTCTGTTTTTCAGCACGGACGGAATAATCTTTTTTTTCAGCGATCCGCCTGGCTGTTTTGACCAGACTCAGAATGGGATCGGAAATCATCCTCTGCATAACAGCGGAAAACAAATAGGCAACAAAGGCGGCCAGGGTAAAAATAGTAAAGACAATGACCGCAAAAGTCCTTGCCCAGGCATCAATCTCCTGCAAATCGGATTTGATTACAATCCTGGCCTTATACTTTTCTGCTACAGATATGGTTTGCAGAAGACAGAGATGCTTTTTCTCAAACCGATAATGATCCGCACTGTCCAGATCAACATCAAAATCAAATTTTTCTCCGGCCTGGCGCTGATACGAGGCAAATATTATTCCGTCTCTATATATACGGGCGGCGACAATGTTCTTTTTTGCCCGCAAAGCCTCAAGGGTATTCTGAGCTGCGGGAAAATCACCAAAAAGAATATCCTCTGCAACACTGTTACCCAGAACATTCGCGAGTACAGTAAGCTCATCTTTCATGTTCTTCCGGTAACTGTACAGGTCGTAAGCCGAGATGGCTATGCTGGCCAGGACAAGCCCAACACTTGCCGTGAGCATCATTATCAGGGTCAGTTTATTTTTAATGGTGTGAAACTGGAAAGGAAAAAATTTCATGATTGTTTCATTTTAGCAGAAATAAAATTGAAACTGAAATCCAAACCGGTACCAATGAAGGAAAAAGGTGCAGAGAGATTGGAAAGCAGGTGCAAATCCGCAATCAGGATAAACGTTTACATGGACTGTGGTTCCCGTAGTAAATTAGTGCCCGGTGAACGGTTACCAATCAGGGATCAATGAAGCGCGTCCGTGATCCATCGAATGCTCAAAAAAAAACCGGTTCACAAGAACACGGAACCGGCGAAAGGCAAGAACAAGGTCGATAGGCTGTAGGCTGTAGGCTGTAGGAGAGATGAAAACTCCCCTTAAATAGAGACCGCCTTCGACAACTAATAGCCTTTAGCCTACAGTCTAACCAACCTGGGTTATTACGACAAAACTTAACAATGCAAAAGAAACCAATTCAAAAGACTCATTCATTATCCGGCTTCCCCCAAACGCATATTCGGTTACGGCCTTCATTCTTTGCCTGATACAGGGCCAGATCCGCCCTCTCAACAAGAACTGAAACATTATCCGACCAGGACAACTTCTCGTCCCAGGCACTTTCGACAAGACCGATGCTCAAACCTGTTTCACCAATATCAAGCTCCTGATCCTGATAGGTATCAAGAATTCTCCTGGCAATCTCCTTGGACTGTTCGATTGAGGTCTGGGTCAGGATAATTGCAAATTCATCACCTCCGTAACGAAAAACAAAATCGACATTCTCCCTGGTACACTCCCTGAAAACATGAGCGATCTGTTGCAGCAGTTCATCTCCTCCCTGATGACCGAATGTATCGTTATAGGATTTAAAACGGTCAATATCAAGCATTGCCAGTACAACCAGATAGTCCTGACGAGCTGCCCGGCGTAACTCTTCCGTCAATTTCAAATCAAAAAAACGACGATTATAGAGGCCGGTAAGGGGGTCACAGTTTGAAAGCCTCTCCAGCTCCTTGATCAAATCCTGTTCCCGGATCACCCGGTTCAGTTTCGCTTCAAGCTCATCCTGTTGAAACGGTTTTGAGATAAAATCAATTGCCCCGTCGCGAATCACGTTCGCATAACTGAAATTATCGGCATATCCGGTAACAATTATAACGCCTATATCAGGATAGTCTTTTTTGATCTCTTTCAAGAGTTCCATGCCGGTCATTCCCGGCATATCAATGTCACTGATGACAATACGGTAATGGCCTTCCCGAAGCTTTTCCAGGGCCTCTAAACCACTGCCGGCTGATTCGCACTCATGACCAAAAGAGGTGATAAAATACGAGATCGTATCCAAAACAAACGGATCGTCATCGACAATCAAAATTTTGACGGCCATTCACAATTCCTTCACAGATGGTGGAAAAAGTGGAAAATCATTTTATGAGCGATAAAAGTTCAGCAGTACAGGGAAATAGCCCGTTGCCGTTGGCAGAAAATTTGCATTTTCACCTAAAGAGGGGCCGGTGCCTTCTAAAGAAGGCTTGTATTAATAAAAAATCCCACTTGATAGCGCAACTTTTTTCATACTTGACAGCACAAGATTTTTCACAAATGTCGCCCTTTAGATACAAAAAATCCGTAAAAGTTCACCAGCACCTCATCTTCGCCCATTTAGGCCTTCTCGAATAGCACTAGTATGCTTCGAAGTCCAAAATGAACGAATCTAAGGCACTGGTGAGCTTTTACACTCCGAGGTTTTCTAAGTTATTTAAGCCCTTGGTAACTATTACAAAAATCCGATGGGAAGGAAAGGGGAGAGGATAAAAAAAACAGGTTCACGGTCCAAGGAGAAACGGCAGCTTTAACCTCTCTCGGAGGTGTGGAGATCACAGAGAACTCATTTACTCAACCCTGTGACCCTGTGCCTTATGGGTGGTTAATCAATGTAATTGAACTTAAGTAAAATATTATTTTCAGCCACGAACCCCACGAAAAAACACAAAAATTTTCTCTTATTTTCGTGGATTTCGTGGCAAAAAAACATAATCCCTTTCAGAGCAGCAAGGCAAATGGGCCAACCGGACCAACAAGACCAAAGCATCACGTAACTATTCAGCACCCCAACCGGGGGGAAGATGCCGGAATGACGTGAGTGATAATTCTAACTTATCACGCTGATTTTACGTTTTTTATACAGGCTACTCAAAATCTTGTTACTTAGAAGC
>JAGHCC010000216.1 GCA_021160685.1 Desulfobulbaceae bacterium
GATCGAAGTCTGCGCTTATCTCCGGCTAAAAACATGCGGGAATGACGTGAGTGGGTAATTCTAACTTATCTTGCTAATTCTACGATTTTTATACAGGCTACTCGGCATTTTGTTACTCAGAAGAATTAATGCGATCAAGGTAACCGTTCACCGGGACACCGATTTACGGCAACCACAGCCCTGTAAACGATCAAAGAGTATCTCTTCATCCTTTCGGGTGATGTCAACTTTCCTCCTTTCAGCCGATTTCTTTTTGTACCCAAAACAGTTTTAATCATAATACGGAATATTATGAACCGAAAAATCAATTCCATTCATTCAATCCTTGGGAAGGATAGAGGGAATAACGATTATGGATGATTCTGGACAGATTAAACGATTACAAATTGATGATTCTGCAACCTATAGAATTCGAGTTCAAGGGTATCTCGAAGATGTCTGGTCTGATCGGCTTGCTGATATGACCATTACGATTCATAACAGTGAAGGAATGGCTCCGGAATCGATATTAATCGGAAAGGTCAGGGACCAGGCTGAACTTGTCAACGTGCTGAACGGACTTTATGAGTTACGGATGCCGATTCTGGCACTGGAATTAATAAAAGAATGAAAAAAGAAGGTTAATAAATCAGTACAGTTTGTTAACAACAAATCAAGAAACACTGAGGGGAAAAACAAGTCACTTCCAAACAAAGGCAAAAGTTAACGTTTGATTTTTTTAACGCTCCCTGTCACTCAGTCTCTCTTACTGAGTGACAGGGAGTACAACCAAAAAGAGTACAACCAAAAGGAGCAAAACCATGAGGAGAAAAACTTACTTATTGGGCATCTCGCTGCTGTGTACGTCTTTATGCGTATCAGGTGCTTGGGCGGCGGACACAGCCGGTGGATCGTCGGCTAAGAAGCCCAACATCATCATGATCTTTGGCGATGACATCGGTCAGGACAACATTAGCGCCTACAACCGGGGCATGCTGGATTATGATACACCCAATATCGACCGCCTCGCTTCGGAAGGAGCCATTTTTACCGATCATTATGCGCAGCAGTCCTGCACAGCGGGCCGGGCGTCTTTCGCGCTGGGGCAAAACCCGTTCCGTACGGGCCTGCTGACCATTGGCATGCCGGGCGTGGATCATGGTGTCCGGATAGAAGACCCAACAATTGGTGAACTGCTGAAGAACTACGGCTACCAGACCGGTCAGTTCGGCAAGAACCATCTTGGCGACCTGAACAAGTACCTCCCGACTGTGCGCGGCTTCGACCGCTTTTATGGCAACCTCTATCACCTCAACGCCGAGCAAGAGCCGGAAGACTATTACTACCCCAAGACATTCGAGGGCAAGAGTTTTCGTGACCAGTTCGGCCCCCGCGGTGTGCTGGACTGCGTGTCGTCCAGTAAGGATGACAAGACCGTAGAGCCCCGGTGGGGCAAAGTCGGGAAACAGGTCTGCAAGGACACCGGCCCGCTGACCATCGAACGTATGAAGACAATCGAGAAAGAAGAGATCACACCGCAAGCTCTCAAGTGGATGGAGGAAGCGGTCGCCAGAAACAAGGCCTCAAAAGAGGACGAACCTTTCTTCATGTGGTTCAATTCGACCCGCGGCCATGTTTGGGTTCACTTGAGCGATGAGCAGTATAAAAAGACCGGCAAGGGCGTCTTCCCCGACGCGATGGACGAGCTGGACTGGGAGACCGGTCAACTCCTCGACAAGCTTGACGAGTTGGGTATCGCCGACAACACCATCGTGATGTTCTCCTCAGATAACGGCACCGAGATATTCACCGGACCCGACATGGGCGGCATGCATCCATTTCGTGGCGAGAAGGGGTTGACGACCGAGGGCGGATTCCGTGTACCGATGCTGATTCGCTGGCCTGAAAAGATAAAGAAAGGCAAAATCTTCAATGGTATCACGTCGCATGAGGACTGGATGCCGACTCTGCTGGCGGCGGCCAATGGCGGCAAGGACACAGGCATTCAGGATGCGCTCAAGAAGGGAAAATTCAAAGCCGATGGTAAAACCTTCAAGGCCCATCTGGATGGGTACAACCTGGTGCCCTACCTTACCGGTCAGACAGAAGAAAGCCCTCGCAAGGAGATCTATTACTTTGACGCGGGCGGTGATCTGAATGCCGTGCGCTGGCACAAGTGGAAGATCACTTTCACCGAGATGTCCGGCGCGCTGCCAACAGCGTGGAAAAAGACCCCAAGCTGGCCAATCATCACCAACCTTCGGCTCGACCCGTATGAGAAGTGGCAGGACCAGTCGCAGATGTACCTTTACTGGTTTGGCAAACACATGTACCTGATCGGACCGGCACAGACGCTGGTGGCTAAACAGTTGGAAAGCCTCAAAGAGTTCCCGCCAGCTCATGGGACCAGCCTGAGCCTTGGTGCGCTGTTCGACAAGATCCAATACGCACACCCCGGGCAGTAGATCTTTGGCCAAAACCCATTGATTAGACCCATGCGGGCGGCTTGAAAAGGCCGCCCGCTTTTCTCCATAATAAATGGCAATAAATGCGGTCAGAGTAAGAACTACTAAGAAGGTTTTTGCTCTGACCCCATGTACAGGGTGGCACAAATGACTACCAGGCTCCTGCTGCTTAAAGATCATCTAAGCACGGTGAAACTATTCATTCTCTCCGCATTATTCGCATGCATTCTGAGTAACCCGGTGTTGGCAGGTTTCGATGAAGGCGTCGCTGCCTTTCAAGCCGGCGATTTAGACCTGGCTGCAAAAGAATTTCGTGCCGCTGCTGAAGCAGGTAATTTTGAGGCGCAGTTCAATGTTGGATTGATGTATGAGCGGGGCATTGGAGTCAGTAAAAATGAGCGGGAGTCGCTTGTCTGGTATCGAAAATCGGCGGAGCAAGGCTATTCAAACGCACAATTTAACTTAGCCGTAATGTATGAAAACGGTCGAGGCACGGCCGTTGATTTTTATCAGGCTCATCAATGGTACAGCAAGGCTGCGGTGCAGGGTGACGGCCTCGCCGTGGGAAATCTGGGCATGTTGTATATTCGCGGCCAGGGGGTGAAACAAAACAAGGTCGCTGGTCTGGCACTACTATTGGTTTCAGTCGAACTGGACAGCTCACCCGAAAACAATGCGCGACAGAACATCTCATCGACCCGGGGTCTGTCGACC
>JAGHCC010000050.1 GCA_021160685.1 Desulfobulbaceae bacterium
GAACAGGGCGGCTTGTCTTCTCGATGAAAAATGCAGTCAGGTCACCGGCGGCACTTTTCATTCGGTGGCGAATCTGCTGCTGCGAAGATATGGCCATTTTTTGGGTTATGAACCGAATTTTACCATTCTTGACCGGGGTGATTCAGAAGGTATCATTAATTTGCTGAAATCTTCCCTTGAACTTGCCGGCAGCGGCAAGAAGTTCCCTTCAAGAAGGGTGGTCATGAATATTCTCAGCGGTGCGGTGAACAAATCCATGGCCGTTGTTGATCTCATGGAAGAGCGTTTTTCTCATCTTCTTGAGCATCTCGAGGATATTGAGCGAATTCATGAGCATTACGTGAAATTCAAATTTGAAAACGGGTTGATGGATTATGATGATCTTTTAGTCAACCTGAAAAGATTGCTCGCCGAATTTCCTGAAGTGCGCGATGCTGTGTCAGAGCGGTTTTCCCATATCATGGTTGATGAGTATCAGGATACCAACCTGGTTCAAGCCGAGATTATCAGACTCCTTGCCCATCATCATGATAATGTCATGGTGGTTGGTGATGATGCCCAGTCTATTTATAGTTTTCGCGGCGCGAATTTTCGTAATATCATGGATTTTCCCGGCGATTATAAGGGCTGCAAAATTATCAAGCTGGAGGAAAATTACCGCAGCAGTCAGGCGATTTTATCAGTCACCAATGAGATTATTTCCCTGGCCAAAGAAAAATACACCAAAAAACTTTTCAGCCGTATTCAAAAAGGTCCCGTACCAATTTTGCACGGAGCCATGAACGAGGAAAGACAGGCCGGTTATGTGGCCGGTCGCATTCAGTCCTTGCACATGGAGGGCAAACCTCTCCGCGAGATGGCGGTTCTTTTCCGCTCCGGCTTTCACGCCTATAAACTGGAACTGGAACTGAACAGCCGGCAACTGCCTTTTGAAAAAAGGGGTGGTCAGAAGCTCACCGAATCGGCCCACATGAAGGATGTGCTCTCTTTTCTGCGCGTTCTTGTTAATCCGTTAGACCATCTGTCCTGGAACCGGATTTTGTTACAGCTTGATAAGGTCGGTCCCAAAACCGCTCAACGCATTTTACAGAAGACCAAGGAGGCCGAAGATCTGCTTGCGGGGCTCAAGGCCTACCCGGCTGCGAAAAGCTGGCGGGAAGGGTTTCTGAAACTGATTGAATTAATTGAAGATCTGTCTCAGACTTCATCGCCGCCGGCAAGTTTTGAGCGGGTCATGGAGTATTACGAGCCAATTTTCGAGCGGATTTATCATGATGATTATCCCAGCCGCCGTCGGGATCTGGATCAGTTAAGAGATATTTTGAGCGGGTATCAGGATCTGGGGAGTTTTATTGACGACACGGCTCTTGATCCGCCCGATATCACTCCTGCCGATAACGGGGCGGAGGATGAGGACCGCTTGATTCTGTCAACAGTTCATTCGGCCAAGGGGCTTGAGTGGGACACGGTTTTTATCATCAATCTGGCCGAGGGCAAATTCCCTTCATCCCATGCAAAATATAATGATGAACTGGAAGAGGAGCGAAGACTGCTCTATGTGGCGGCCACAAGGGCCAGAGAAAATTTGTTCTTTGTCTACCCCCGGGAGACTGTAGGCTCGGACAGGCGTCGCACGCCGGCCGTCTTGACCCCGCTTCTGGCTGATTTGCCCCCTCATGTTTTGCAGAGTCCGGGAGCCCCTGGCTTGCAGGCCACGCCATACCCTGGCAGGGAGAAGAAGAAAAAGGTGCAGACCAGCGCATTCGCCCCCGGTTCAATAGTGAAACATCCTTTTTTTGGCCGGGGTAAGGTGCTCGAAGCCAGCGGTCCCAGGTCCATTGACGTGGATTTTTCCGGCCATGGCCTCAAGACTCTCCATCTTGATTTTGCCAAACTGGAGATTTGCGATTCGTGAATTATAAGCAGGCCTGGTCTTTCCTGGATGATCTGCAGTTTTTCAAAATCAAGCTGGGCCTGGACAGCATGGCCTGTTTTCTTGACCTGCTTGATCATCCCCAGCTCAAGACGCCATATGTTCATGTGGCCGGCACCAATGGTAAGGGCTCGGTGTCCGTCATCCTCTTGACCCTTTTGGCCAACGCCGGCTATAAGGTCGGTCTCTACACCTCTCCCCATCTCAGCTCGGTCCGGGAACGTTTCAGGATCAATAACAACTATATTTCCGAAGATGATTTTGCCGAATCAGCCACTGAAATTAAAAATATTCTGGACGGCAGACAGATTACCTATTTTGAATTCACCACTTCCCTGGCCATGCTCTGGTTTGCTAAAGAAGAGGTTGACCTGGCGATTCTTGAAACCGGACTCGGTGGCCGGCTTGACGCCACAAATGTTATCATCCCCCTTGTTTCAGTCATTACCAATGTTTCCATGGATCACGAGGCCTATCTTGGTAATACCCTGACTGAGGTGGCCGGAGAAAAGGCCGGTATTATCAAGGAAGGCATCCCGCTGGTTTCCGGGGTCGGGCCGGATGAGAGTCGAGATGTAATAGTTGAGACCTGCCTCCAAAGGCAGGCGCCTCTCTCTCTTCTTGACCGGGATTTTGAAATTGGGGAGAGAGACGGTCATTTTTTTGACTATGTTGGTATGCAGAAAAGGATCACCCGTCTTTCCACCACCCTCCGCGGAAAACATCAGCTCGACAACATTGCTCTTTGTCTGGCAACCCTTGAGGTCTTAGCCGGCAAGGGTTTTGAGGTCTCCGATGAGGCGATTCGCCAAGGTTTGCCCGAGGTTTTCTGGCCGGGCCGACTGGAGTATTTTTGTTTAGCTGATGATGGTGTTCCGGTTGAGGATTCTGCTGATCATCCGGATGCTTCAGTTCGCCGGTATCTTCTTGACGGCGCCCATAACCCGGCCGGCGTCAACTGCCTGAAAAAAAGCCTTGAGGATGATTTTTCTTACAACAGGCTGATTATGGTCTGGGCCGGGATGGCGGATAAAGATCTGGTCAAAACTCTTGCCATTATTGCCCCCCTCTGTGATATTCTTATTTTTTGCCGTCCGGAGGCGGAGCGTTCCGCTACGCCGGAGCATCTTAAAAAACTGCTGCCACAGGAAAACAGGGCTGAGATAGTGCCTGCAGATTCCGTGAGTACGGCCTTGGAAAAGGCCCGGGAAGAGGCGGAACCAGCTGATTTGATTTGCGTGGCCGGTTCTCTTTACCTGATTGGCGCGGCCCGCGCTCAACTGTTGGGAGAGCTGGTGGACTAAGGTATGGAAATTGATTTTGACGGCGTTGACGAGGCTGTCATCAAAAGGGAAAAGGCAAAAGCCAGAAAACTGCGCAAAAGCTCATGGTGGCGGAAAAAGATCAGTTCCGGCATCTGTTATTATTGCGGGAAAGAGGTGGGGCCCAAGGCATTGACCATGGATCATGTTGTGCCTCTGGTTCGGGGCGGCCTGAGTGCCAAATCAAACCTTGTCCCGGCCTGCAAGGAGTGCAATACCGACAAGAAGGATGCCCTGCCGTTTGATTGGGAGGCGGACAGGTAGATCATCTGACAATTCGGATAAAAGAAGTTTTATTAAATCTGCCCTTCTCGCAGATCATCTCAAGTCTGAGATGATCGAGCTTCGCAATACCAAGATTAAGCGTTGAAATGAAGCACCAGTTCCGTATATTCTCATACAATTTTAAGTTTTCCCAAATAGGATGGTACTCCACAAAGTGATCTTTCAATCATTTATATCACTTGCCTCAAATCGTTTTTTGTTCCTATATCCAGAAACGGTTTGTCGGAGACACGGATTCCTTCGACACGCATGCCATCATTGATGGCAGACTGAATGATATCACCAACAAAAAGTTCTGGTTTCGATTTAACATCATTCTGATGCAACTGGAGATAATTATGCATGTAGGAGCTAAATATCGGTGACCACACAGCGATCCCCCAAGAGAACTTTAAGTCTGTCTGGCCTGGTTTTATAATAATATTCGTAATTCTCTTGTTCTCGTTTACTTCTACCATATCCACCTTATCAGGGCGATCAGTAGGAAATAGCCCTAGTACGATATCAACCTGTTCAGTTTTCAGGTGTTCAATAATTTCGTTAAAAATGTTTCCTGGGCCTAATATCATATCAGGAAAACCAAGGGCAACAGTAGATCCATCCATAAATGGATATGCCTGGTCGATGCTGTACGGAGATCCATACGGAAGCCCCATCATTAGATAAGCCAGATTCAGACCTATAGCAGACCCATCTTCCAAATAGGAAGGAATATCCCATTTTCCGTTACGAATAACAATATATACTTTTGTTATACCTGCAATCTGCATTTTTCTCAGGAGGTATTCACAAACAACCCGTGGTGGTTCTCCTCCATTTTTCATCCAGATCTCTGGAGCAATTGGATGAATTTCCTTACTGCAAGGAAGCTGACCAAGACGTGTTGCAAGGCCTGCCATAGGAACAATGCCAATTATATTATTGGTAAGATTGTTTTGCATATCAATATATCCCTGTGATAACAACATATTAATCCCTGAGTTGTGTAGGATTAGGATCACTGTTTATTGGTAAGATGGGCGATTTGATTTTCAAGTTACCCAATTATTCAGAAAATTAATCTCAAAATTTACCTTATTCTGTACAAATCTTAATTTACCGTTTGGCCTGTACGGTTCGGTTCCCGATATCTAGAGGGCATTCAAAATAAATGCTGAAATCTTCACCCCGGTAACGTTGCTGAATAGCCACAAAGAAGTTTAAAAGGCCATGCCAATACTGAAATGTACGACAAAACTATCTTCATGTTTTCTATGATACGGATTCCAGCCAAAATCAAGACGGGCCGGCCCCACGGGAAGAAGATACTGAATTCCTAAACCGACGCCGGCACGCATATCGCGAAAATAGTCTTTTAATGTGGCCTCAATCAGGTCCGAACTGTCCGCAGACATCAATTCCTCATCCCGGAGATTATTGCTGTTTGGCGCTACATTTCCCACATCCACAAATAGCGAGGACGCCCAACGGGGTGTCATTTTTTTTCGTAATTCCAGATTAAAAAGATTAAAAGCTGCGCCGCCTATGGGTTCTCCGTCAGCATCAACCGGCCCCAGGCGGGATTTCTTAAAGCTGCGCACCGAATTTTCCCCGCCGTTATAAAACCGTTCACCAAGGGGAATACCCTTCTGACTGCCGGTGGGGAAAATGACTCCTGTTGAATAACGCAAACCAAGGACGAGGGAATCAGCAATCTGATGGAAATAGCGGGTGCCGCCGGTCAGGCGGCAGTAGGACAACTCGCCGCCGATAGACGGTATGGCCAATTTCAGACTCATGTAGCGCCTGTTTCCGGAGGTCGGGAAAAAAAGATCGTTTCGGGTATCTTTGACAACCTGCATGATGACTGATGCTGTACTGTAGTTGTCATCAGCCTGATAGAGGTCGGCATCAAGGTCAATGTCGGAAAGATGGTTGCTGCTGTACTCGTATCCGATGCTGGCGACGATCTTTTTGTGGAATTTTTTTGACAGATAGCAACCGATACCGGACTCTTCCAAGGTGAAAGATGGTTCCTCCCGATAGCGGTAATAAAGCGGGATGTTCCCGCTCAGGGAAGTGCCGAACAGCCAGGGATCGATAAGATCAAATTCAATGGAACGTCCTTTTGCCGAAATGCCTGCGTCTGTCCGGAATATTCTGCCGCTGCCAAAAAGGCTGCTGTTTTTGTAACCTGTCTTCAGACGAAGAAGTTCATATGAGCCCCAGCCAGGTTCAATATAGACCTGTCTGGATGGCTTTTCCTCCAGCTTGACCATGACATCCTTTTTTTCGGCTGTTTCCGTATCGAGAAAAGTGATATCAATGCGTGAAAAAAGACCTGTTTGAAAGAGATTGCTGAAACTTTCCTGTCTGGCTTTCAGGCTGTATGGCTTGCCCGGATGAAGCCTCATTCTTTTCAGGATAATCGAACGGCGGGTGCGCTGATTACCTTCCACGAAGATATTTCCGATAACAACGCGAAGGCCGCTTGTTATCTCCGCGTGTAAGTCAACAATTCCATCAACATCATTTCTGTTGGTCTTTATGACAACCTCCGGCCGGAGAAATCCCAAGTTGCCATAGATCCCCATGATTTTGCTTTGTAAAAGAAATTTTTGCCGGGGAAAATATCTCGTACCTTTCATCTTGTCGGCAGTTTTGTTTATCTCAGCCGAGCTTTCTTCCGTGATATCTCCTGAAAAGGAAATGCGGCCCACTGTATAGCGCACCCCTTCCTCGATGGAGATGGTGACCGTTGCCCGGTTTTTTTCAGCATTAAAAACAATCTGTGGCGGATGGATGACAGCGTTAATAAAACCTTCCGCGATATAGACACTTTTTATGTCCTGGCTTAAAGAGTTTATTTGTCGTTTCACATAAAGAAACGGGATTTTTTTAAGAACATTTTCCCGAATCATGGTGTCGTGAATCAAAATCCCGGCGGGCTCAAGCTGGTCGAGACCTTCGAAGAGGAACTGGTCCACGAGAACTTTCTTTCCTTCATTAATGATAAAAGTTATATGTTTTTCATTCCCATTATGGTCGATGGCCCTGTAGTCGACTGTTGCCTCCGGGTAGCCTTTATTCCAACAGGCAACCTTCATCATGAAAGCGGCATCATCAACCCTGCTCAGTCTGTATGGCTCACTCTCTAAACCTTGAAGCTCATATTGGGCTGCATTCCGTAAATTTTTTTCAGAGATGTTGGTATTTCCCTGGAAGAAAAAAAGCAACCTCTGCCCGTTTTCATGGCCGAAACAGGCAGTTTTCCCCATCACCAGGAAGAGGGAAAAAAGCAAGAAAAAAAAGAGATACATTCGATGGATTTTCATCGTTTTCCCGCTTGGTCAGTGGAACCTGAAGAGGAGACGGATACCGCCGTTATACTCATCCCAGATATCTTTTTCCGCCGTAATATAGAGAGAGTCACGAGGGGAAAACACCCCATCCATGAGGCGGAACTGCGTCTCAACGGTGTCTTCGCCCTGGCGGGTAATACTGCGCCCGATATCAACTTGCAGTCTATCCAAAAGAGAATCCTCATTTTCCATGTTGCTGCCGAACAGTCTGGTAAGAAGATCCTGGCCCAGGTAGAGGGCAACCATGGACACATTGGCTGAATCGTCGGAACCGTTTTCCGAGGAAGGGACTTTGCCCGTCATCACCAGGAGGAGAAGATCTTCGTTTGACAGGGATGGTGTGGAGGAAAGAGTGATGACCGGTTCAACGAGGGACCCTTCCACCCTGACAGTGATGTCATACCCCATTATCCTGGTGTTTCCGCTTAGGACAAGCTCAGGGTTATTTGGATCTGTTTTCGGAAATCGTATCAGTCCCGGCGCCATGGCAAGACGGCCCGCAGGCAAACGCAATATAGCATCATCAATGTATATTGTCCCTGTCAGATAGGGGAGTTCCCCTGTGCCGGCAAGGAGAAGATCAGGTCGCAATTTTGCCTTAACGACATTGTTGGCAAGAACAAAAGGATTTTCAGCGCCAATATGAATATTGAAGCGGGTATCCTTGAGAGGGGCTTCATGAAAGGAGAAAATCATCTTGCCTTTTTGTCCCTTTTCGGCCGTATCGGTTGATAGAAAAGAAAGAAAATCCACGTTTTTAGAGTATCTGCTGTCTGTTAAAGAGATTTTACCGTCAACGACAGGATTTCTGGAGGTGCCATGGAGATGCAGGTCGCCATTACCTCGCAGCTTTATCCATTCCTGCCGGTAAAAAAGCATATCCGTCCCTTTCAGTGTAATATCAAGAAGATAATCATCTTTTCTCTGGATAATACTGCCCCTGCCTGTCACAGGTGCCCCTCCCATTAAGCCGGTCAAGCTGTCAAGGATAAGTGTGTTGCCGTGAATCGATGTGGCAACAACGATTTCTGTCAGCGTGGGGAGTTCAGGGCTGATGAGGAATGAACCCTCTGACCAATGTACTTTTCCCTTGAGTTGAGGATGCTGTAATGGCCCTGTTATGCTCAATTCTCCCCGCAGCAAACCGCTCAGTCTGTGAAAATCAAATTTTTCCGCAAGCCAGCTGATATTATAAATTTCCAGACTGGTATTTATATCAAGACTTGTGGATATATTTTTATCATCACGGTGCTGCAGCCAGGCAAGAATCTGCAGCTCGTTTATCTCTCCCGCCGCTTCAATATGAAATATCGGGTTTGATAAAAAGAGCTTGTCCAGGTGCAGACGGTTCTCTTCAAACCGGACAATGGTGTCAATACTGTTCAGGCCAGGAGGCAGCCAGTCAAAATCGGCGGACGGGCTAAACCCTTTTCCAGTGAGATGCAGAAAGCCGGCCGGCTTTTCCCATTTTCCCCGGACACTGATATCGGCGGCCAGAGAGCCGCCCTTGTCGATAAAGTTTGGAAAGAGATCCCCCAAAAGATCGGCATCAGGCAGTTCAACACGGCCGGCCATTGAGATCTCTCTGTCGAGAAATACTATTTTTTCGGCCTCAAAGCGAAGAGGGAGATGTCCGGTAAAGGAAATAGTTTCATTCTCCTTGCCGAACCAGTTAAAGCGTTTGAAAAACAGGCCAGTTTCGTCATAAATTATGTTGAAATCGCCATTTATTTCAAGAGGCGTTTTTTTGCTTCCAAGTCCTGTCATTGCCCCGCTCAGAGAAAAGTTGGGAGTTGCAAGTGGACCTTCGGCCTTGAGGATAAAATTGGCCGCATCAAAAAAGAATTTTTGCCCGAATAATTTTTCAATAATGATGTTTCCATTCAAATTATCGGCTTCAAGCTGAAAAGAACATTTCTCAGGTCCCAGGCTGCCCGAGGCTGTAATAAGGCCATGACCGGTTTCAAGAAACAGGGGATCGGACAGGGTCACAAGACCGTTGTCATACCGAAGATGGGTCGGAGTTGTCAGAGCCAGGATTTCGCCCTTGCTTGTCAGGGAGAATTTTTTAAGAAGCAGATCAAATTCGTTCCAGCTTGCCGAAGGTATTAAAGAAGCCGAGGCGGTGATGAATGCCTGGTCAGTGATACGGCCCTGGAGATGATCAATTTCAATATTTTTTTGTGATATCCGCCCATCAAGAAGAAGATCCGAGAGTTGTCGTCCGTCGAGCGTGAGGCCGCTGCTTTTCAACCGTAGTTCACCCTCGGGAAACTGCAGAGGGCCCTTGCCGCTCAATGTCAGGGAAAGATTTCCGTACAGCTCATTGCTCATTTTTTCGGGCAGATAAACGTTGATATCCGCGACTGAAGCATCAAGCTGCACATCATTCCACCATTTGCGGGAAAAATCGTAGGAGAAGCGGGCTGTCAGTTTGTCATTGTCAGCGGAGGCAGACAGGGAATCGATTGTGAGTGTCCGTCCGTCTGCATTTCCGGAGATGTCCAGGGTTTCTATTTCCTGCCTTTCAAAAAGAAGTTTTCTACCTGAAAGTCTGAATGAGGCAAGAGGCTGGGCTGCGGTGCCGGAAATTTTACCCGAGGATGACAGAAAACCAGCATCCAGGGGCAGATTGACCGCCTTTGCCAGAGGACCTATATCCTGTATCTCAGCCTGCCATGCTCCGTTCACGCTTATTTTTTCCCAGTCATCCTCCTGCAAGGGAAATTCTGCCGTGACATTGGTGAAATCGACATAATCCTTTTCCGAAGAGCACTTGGCCTTCCGGACATGTATTTTCCCATTGCCAAGCTCCCCTGTTATGCTCCAGCGGGGAAAAGCCGTGAAGAGAAATGCCAGGTCATCGGCAAAGGGCAGGGAGGTAAGGGCGGCAGCATCATTCAACTCAAGGTCGAGGATCCCGCTTCCCTGGTGAAACAGGAGCGGCCATCCCTGTTTTGAGAATCCGGAGAGCGGGAAAAAAGAATCGGTCAGGGTGAAGCTGTTGAGCCTCTGTTTGACATCAATGGTGTTGACGGAAATTGTGTCTCTCGACTCATTTAAGCTGAGAAATACACCTTTTCCCACCACAACGGAATCAGCCGTGGATACTGTAAACGACCAGTCTTCAAGGCGAATAGCTGGAAAAGAATCCGGGACAGGGTACAGGGAAAAAGATGAGTCGTTTTTCTCCTGTTTTTGCTCTCCCTGGAGCAATTTCGCGTTTACTCTCCCTTTTTCAAGTTGTACTGACAATCCGCGCAGGAATTCCTCATATCCTTTGCGGAGAAGTAGAAGATCATAGTGAAAGGCGACGTGGGGAATAATGATCTTTGCCTGTCCTGACTCAGGATGAAGCAACTCAATAGTGATGTCCTTGAAATAGAGGCTGGAAAAAAGAGAGCCTCTTATGTCACCGATGTTCAATTCCAGGCTGGCATTTTTTTCGATTTCCGGCAGGATATAGTTCCGGACAAGAGCCTGGACGATCTCTGTGCGTTGAACGTAAGCGACCGCAAAGGAAAAGAGAACAAGCGTGGAGATGAAAAGAAAAGATGTGCGTCTTATAGTAAGCATGGCACGGCCACTAAGAGGTTGTCCGAGAAGAGCAATTTTTCGAAGGTCTCGCAGGCTCGCTATCTCTCAACTTGCGGCATTTCCAAAAAGTATTTGTAGTCATATCATTTTGATTGAAAAACAGGTTGAATGCTCGTATCATTTTTTAATGACTATATACGATTTTCTTCATCATTTCATTGAAACTAGGCCAGGCGGCAGTCGGAACGTGCCGGTCGTTTTGACAGGAAACGTGATTTTGTTTGAATATTTGATTGTGATGGAAAAAAAATGAGGAAAATTCTCCGTGTTATTTTTCTTCTTGCCGTTTTTTTGCTCACAGGCTGGACCCTGTTCTCCGCTTTGCTGCCTTTGTATCTGCAGCGTTCCCTGCTTCCTTCCCTGTGCCGGAAGGCGGGTGTGGAAAATTACCGGATTTCTCCCCCCCTCATCGGCTGGTCTGGCGCCAGCACTGGTTTCAGTATCGGTTCCGCTGACTCTCCTGTTCTCAATGTCTCGTCGTTTTCGTTGGATTATCGTTTTTCAGGTCTTTTCAAAAAACAGCTGAAACAGGTTAATCTGACCGGGGTGGAGTTGCGCTGCGCCGTCCGGGAGAACCACCTTGTCCTGGATGATCCCTCCCTGCAGCGGTTGCTGAACCGAAAAGCGGAGAAGGGGCAGGACGTTTCACAACCAACAGATACGGAGATGGGGCTGGGCCTGGAACGTGTTTCAGTGAAACAGGCAACCCTGATCTGCCTGATTGGCGGGAGGGAATACCGGCTGCCCTTTGAGGGAGAGCTGACTCTGCCGTATTCCGAAACGGGAAAAAAGAATGTGTATGATTTTAAAGGCTCATTTTTTCCACGTGGTCAGCGCCTTTCCTTTTCCGGTTTTCTGCATTTGGATCAGCAAGCGGTTTATCTTGATTTTGCGGCTGAAAAACTGGATCTTGAAAGATTTGGAGATCTCATCCGTTTTATTCCCGGATTCGTTCTGCGGGGCAGTGTAGATTTTGCCGGTAATGCGGAAATGGATATTGCTCCCTTTGCGATCAGGGATCTGAATGGCGCCATTAGTTTGCATCATGGCGAAGTTTCCCTTGGTAATGATTTTCGCTTGCAAACAGCGGTTGGAAAGGATTTTTCGTCTCCTCTGACGTTTGAATTAAAGGCACAGCCAAAAGCGGACCAATCCGGTTGGGATTGGCAGGTTGCCAGCCAGGAGACGGATTCCCTTCATTTAGATGTAACGGTTCGAAACAGCAGGATACGACTGACCTCTCCTGTCATGCGGGTCAAGGGGGATTCGTCGGCTGACCGGACAAGCTTTGAGTTTGATTTTGATCTGCCATGCGAAATGACAAGGGAAAAGACCCGTCTTGAGGCTCCTGCTCTCAGCCTGCGCGGCCATGCAGACTGGCGGGCTGGTGAACTTACGGGCCGTGGAAATGTGGATCTGTCCGGAGCCTCGTTGCACCAGTCTTCCGGGCTCTTGCTGGAAGGGATTAACATTCACTTTCCCCTGACCTGGCCACCGGCAAAAGGAAACGCAAAAGGAGAGCTGAATTGCGCTAAAATCAGCTGGCGGGATCGCCTTTTGGGAGGTCTGGAC
>JAGHCC010000271.1 GCA_021160685.1 Desulfobulbaceae bacterium
CGATTGATCAAATTCAAACTCTGACATCTGAACTCTATTTCATTCGTGTTTTTTCGTGTCCATTTGTGGTTCCCTTTAACCCTTTCGTGCTTTTCGCGGTTATCTTTCTTAATTCTCTATTCTTAATTCAGCGCCAGCTGTTTCTGTGGTTCCTTTTTTCTGAATCCTGAAGTCTAACATCTGATATCTGAATTATCTTTCGCGGTTGTTTTTTCTCAGTGTTCTCTGTGGCAAAATAAATCTGTGTCAATCTGTGTTAATCAGTGGCTAAAACTATTTTTCTTAATCCTCCATTCTCCATTCTTAATTCTTTTATTTTCCGTGGTTGCTGTGTCTTTTAATTCAAAATCATCTTTTTTCTTTTAATCGCTGTAATCTGTGAAATCTGTGGACCCTTTTCCTCGGCATCCTCTGTGTCCTCTGTGGCAAATAAATCCATGCTAATCCGTGTTAATCTGTTGCGGCTTTTGTTTTTTCTGACTTCTGAACTCTGACATCTAATTGCTAATAGCTAATAGCTCAAAGCTGTTTATTCGTGTCCCTTCGATACCATTCAATGGTGGCTTTCAGACCGGTATCAAAATCGGTCTTGGCTTCAAATCCGAAATACGCTTTGGCGCGGGATACATCCAGACAGCGTCTCGGCTGGCCGTCCGGCTTGGAAGCGTCCCAGCGAATTTTGCCTTTGAATCCCGTCAAGGTTGCAATTTTTTCCACCAGGTCTTTGATCGTGATCTCAAATCCCGCGCCGATATTGACCGGCTCATCACCGTCGTATTGTTCAGTCGCCAGCACGATCCCCTCAGCCGCATCGGCGGCATAGATGAATTCTCTGGAAGCGCTGCCGCTGCCCCAGCATTCAATAAAATCCTGACCAGCGTCAATGGCATCCACACATTTTTTGATCAGGGCCGGGATAACATGGCTGCTGGCCGGGTTAAAGTTATCGCCCGGGCCGTAAAGGTTGACCGGCAAAAGGTAAATCCCATTCAAGCCATATTGCTGCCGGTAGGCCTGCAGCATCACCAGCAAGGCCTTTTTGGCAATGCCGTAGGGGGCATTGGTCTCCTCCGGATAGCCGCTCCACAGGTCTTCTTCCTTGAAGGGAACCGGTGTAAACTTCGGATACGCACAGATCGTACCAACCTGAACGAATTTTTCCAGTCCCCGTATGCGGGCCTGTTCGATCAGGTGCAGGCCCATCGCCATATTGGCATAAAAATACCGCCCCGGATTTTCCTGATTGGCACCAATACCGCCCACTTCGGCGGCCAGATGAATAACAATATCGGGACGCATATCCTCATACATACGCAGACAATCGGCTTCTTTTGTTAGATCATAATTTTCAATATGCGGAATACATAGTTGTTCCTTTGAAACACCATGTACCTGTAAGCATTTCTGCAGATGCTGACCTAAAAAACCAGCCCCGCCTGTGATCACAATTTGTTTGTTTTCCCAAAAACTGTTCATGATATAGCTACCCTCGGTGCTCTTTTATAATTTTCTCATTTTCTGCTATTCTCATATCTGAATCTGTCATCATTTGAGCCAATTCCTGAAAACTAATGTTTGGCTCCCACCCCAGCACCTTTTTTGCCTTTTCCGGATTACCTAAAAGCAGGTCCACTTCTGTCGGACGGTAATAGCGAGGATCGATCTCAACATACTTTTGCCAGTCCAAGTCCAGGCAACCAAACACTTCATCCAGAAATTCGCGGACTGAATAAGTTTGACCGGTCGCCACGACATAATCATCCGGCTGATCGGCCTGAAGCATCAGCCACATCGCCTCAACATAATCCCCGGCAAAGCCCCAGTCACGCTTGGCGTCCAGATTGCCCAGATACAGTTTATCCTGTAAACCCAGTTTGATCCGTGTGGCCGCGCGCGTGATCTTGCGGGTGACAAAGGTCTCACCCCGTCGTGGGGACTCGTGATTGAACAGGATCCCGTTGCAGGCAAAGATATGGTAGGCCTCGCGATAGTTGACCGTTTGCCAGAAACTGTACACCTTGGCACATCCATAGGGACTGCGCGGGTAAAATGGTGTTGCTTCCGTTTGCGGTGTTTCGAGGACCTTACCGTACATCTCACTGCTGGAGGCCTGGTAAAACCGCGGCGGTTTTGTCATCATCCGCACCGCTTCCAGCAGGCGTAAGGTTCCCAACCCGTCAACATTGGCCGTATAGATCGGCTGGTCGAAACTGACCCGGACATGGCTTTGTGCACCGAGGTTATAGACCTCATCCGGTTGAATATCATTCAGGGCGGTTGATAAATTGCCGCCGTCGGTTAGATCGCCATAGATCAGCTTGAGCTTCGGGTGGTTGTGCGGGTCCTGATAGAGATGATCGATACGATCGGTATTGAATGTCGAACTGCGGCGAATGATCCCATAGACCTCATACCCCTTGCCCAAGAGCAACTCGGTTAAATAGGACCCATCCTGACCCGTAATGCCGGTGACGAGGGCTTTTTTCATTATGATGTATCCTTTCAGTTGTTAACGGTCGGCGTAACCCATTAGATTACCACTATAGCACAAGGCTGCAATAATACAAGCTTTGAATGAATAGGGAGCACCCGTTCTGTTCGCAGATCAAGAACCAGGGTGATGAACTTGCGTTTCTTGCCGAGATACACTTCGTCAATAGCGATGTGGCGCACTTTTTTGAGGTTGAACCCTTAAATTTGTGAAGCTTCCGGATTGGGTTTTTTGAAAGTCCAACATTTTTCTGTTAATAGATATCCTGCCATTATGGATGAATTCAACCTTTTCTGGCGTGGCATAAGGAAAAAACACATGAAATTAACGAAAATTGCTCTTTTTTCTAATAAAGACGCCTACGCCAAAAGTTTATTAAGCAGCTTTGCTGAGCGTTGGTAATTTCTCAAGATTTCGCCAATCTTGCAAAAACCGGCTCCTCATGGCCACACGAACAGATTTCACGGCTATTGTCATCCGTAAAAGTCCAGAATTGAAGGTGAATACGGCCCTATTGGCCCTTTCCCATACGATTTGGCGTATCTTGGCGCAGACCGATGCTCTTAAAATATTCC
>JAGHCC010000245.1 GCA_021160685.1 Desulfobulbaceae bacterium
ATCTTACATTTGTAGCCAAAACCTTTCCTCGAAGGCGCGGGTTTCCCCTTGTGACTGATTAAAACAGGCAAGTTTCCTGACTTATTCCCAAACAATTCGTCTTGCCGCCGGAGACACAGTAATGTGTCCGGCAGTGGCCGTTGAACCGTTCCCTTTGTTCCATACACAAGCACAAGCTGGAACGGGAAATTACAGTGGCGGGACCGTTCCCGATTTACACGGGATTCCCTTTTATCCCCTTTGCCGGGGCACCTGTTTCACCAACTAGTAATACGTTTTCAAAAAAAATCACACCATCTTTTAATAGCTCTCACGTATCATCAGGCAAAGCGACCAAACAAATCAAGCCATAGACACCCGTTAATAGAAGTAAACAGATGGCAGGCCATGACCGTTTTTTCCGTTTTTTAATCCCCCTGACATAAACAAGATAGCCGACAAGACTCAAACCGATGCTGATCAATGCCAGCCAGCCGTTCCAATGCAGCTGTGGAGCGGCCTGGCCGCGAAACTCATTGGTCAGTGTCAACTGGAACGGAAACAGCATCCTGCCGATAAAATCAGTGGCAGGGGTTATGGTTTCGGGCAGACTCCGCTGATAGCTCTTCATGGCTGAATAGGCTCCATCGGTCACCGTGCCGAAAACCTGCCTGTCATTAAAGCAGGTGACTGTACGGTGCAGGGGGGAGATGAGGAGCTTGAAATCCATGTTCTGCGCGTCATACTGATCTGCCGGCAGCTCTATGAGTTTGTAATGATCATAAGAAATCAGATAAACCCGGTTTTCTGCCGTGATAGCGAGACCATAAAACTCCTTACGCCGGTTTTCAGAAATCACCAGGGCCCGAATGTCTGTCTCAGGCGGGATAGGCGTCCTGATAATTTTCGGTTCATTTTTTACGCGCATGATATGAAAGACCGCGCCCTCACTGTCCCGGACAAAATAACCGGCATCAAAGGGCTTAAGATTGGTGGTCTTGCCGCCGAGAACCGTGGCCGGGAAGGAAAATCCCTTCATCATCAAAGCATGGGTGAACCGTTTGCTCAACTCCTCGTCAATCCGGTTAAAATCGGCATTGATAAATTCCATGCCCCTTTCGGTGAAACGAAAAACATCATCGGGAAAGGGCAGCATTGCCTGATCCGGATCCTGGTTAAAAAGAGGATAAAGCGGAATCTGCGGATAATGGCCCGGCAGATGGCGTGATTTTATCTCAACACCCTGGCGCCCTTTTTTGATGGTGGCCTTATCAAAGGACTGCCCTTCAATGGTCAAAGGCAGAAGCCCCTTTTTCTCCATGGTCTTGTAATAGAGAAAAGGCAGCAAATCTTCAAAGGCGGCCCGGCTGTAATCGTTTCCCTCTTCATCACGGTAATGAAACTGATGACTGCCCAGGTAATCCCGATAAACAAACTGCTTTTTCAGGGGACTGTAAAAAAGCATGGTACTGCCTTCCTCAGAGCCGAAAATCTTCCAGTAACCGGTGGGAAGAAAATAACTCATGGTCAGTACACCCAGCAGGATGAGACTGTATCTGGAGAGGTGGATCATGTGACCTCCCCTTGCTGAAAGCGGCTGCCCCCTTGAAAAACAGTGAGAAAAAACAGCGGCGCAAGCAGCATCAGCCAGGGCAGAGCCGGATTCAGGCGGCAATACCCGCTGCCGGAAAAAAGCAAGGAGATAAACCCGCTGAAAACCAGGAGGACAAAAACGCGCCGCGACCAGGACGGCTCAAGGAGAATCAAACTCATGCCGAGATAACCGACAAAACCGGCGTAATGCCAGGGCAAAAACGTGGTCAGGCTGGACACGGCAATCTCCACCGGGAAATAATAACGGCTGACTGCCCAGATAGCCGCTGTGTCGAGCAGGGCCAAAACAGCGTAGAGACCAAGACCCAGAGCGAGAAAAATCGCCAGCAGACACTCACGGTCCACTGGCAGATGCAGAGAAAGACGCAGCCGTTTCTGCAGGATCTCCGGGACAAACTGAACCACGGCCAGACAGATGCCGGAGAGCAGGGGAATATAGCGAATATCACTATAAAAAAGAGATTGGATATGAATGGCCTGATACCAGATCATCTCGGCATGTTCCGCCTGAAGCTGCTGCCGGATATCCACCCATATTTTCAGGCAGATTGCTCCATTGAGACAAACCAGGGCAAGAAAAAAATAGCGGATCTTGATCCATTCTTTATAAAATATACTGTAGATCATTCCTGAAAACCGAGGATCAAAGGTTCAGAGGGGCAAAGGGGCAAAGGGGCAGATAGCGAGCCTGCGAGATCTTCGAAGGGGGAAGAAAAGAGGCACTGTTAGTCATTTCACACACTTTCATTCTGACTCCTAAAGTCAATATTTTCCCATCAAGCCGATAAAGGCGTCTTCAAGGCTCATTTTCTTTTCCCGCATTTTTTTAGGATGGACACCCATGGAATCAAGATGGGACTGCACCGTCTCCTTGTCTGCAAAGGAAAAGACTGAAATTCTCTCTCCCCGCTGTTCAAATCCGCGGATCACCTCATCCTTGGCAAGGGAAAGTTCACCGCCGTCCTCAAAATCATAGCAATGAAACGAGTTCATAAATGAATCAAGTTCAGTCTGGATGATCTCGCCCTTGTCAATAAAAATCATGGAATCCACCAACTTTTCGAGATCCTGGACAATATGAGAGGTGACAAAGATGGTTTTATTTCCGAGTGCGGCAAAATCTTTGAGCACATCGAGAAAAAGGCGGCGGTAACCGGCATCAAGGCCCATGGAATAATCGTCCAAGATCAGGAGATCCGGGTTCTGGGCCATGATGACGCCGAGCACCACCTGGGAACGCTGACCACAGGACATCCGGCAAATCTTGTGATCATGGGAAAGCCCCATCTTGTTGACCAGATCAAAAAAAATCTCCCTTTCCCAACCGGGATAAAAGCCGCTGAAAAAACGTTCGGTCTGGGCTATTGTTAAAAATTCATAGGCCAGATGTCCCTCATGCAACAATCCTATCCGAGCCCTGGTTGAAGGCGGCAGATGAAAGGAATCATCGCCAAGAACCAGACAGCGGCCTGAGGAGGGTTTGAGAAAACCCATAAGAATATTGACCAGTGTTGTCTTACCCTGGCCGTTTTTACCCAACAGACCGCATATCGTACCCGTGGGAACCGTAAAATTCAGGTCCCGATAAATGGTCTGACTACCATATTGATGGCAGAGATGTTTGACTTCAATTGCCGGGTTCATTGGGCCTGTTTGGTCTTTCCGCTTCCATTTTGATCACGTCCGGGGCAGTCAGGCGGATTGAGCCACGTAACCTGAGTCCCCTGCCCGCTGCATTGTGAACCACAGCCGGATGAGCAGCCGGCGCACCCTTTTCTCACGATCAAGGTGCGCCAGAGATACCAGCCTGCCAGAACGACTGCGATGAGAGTTAATAAAATATCAAAAAATTGCATGGGTGACTCCGAGGGTTCAGAATTCAATGTTCAAGGTTCAGGATTCAGGGTTCAGAAATATTTACCCTTAGCCCCTCCTCTTTACTTCATATCCTTAGCCTGAATCCACATCACAGCGTCTCGCGAGCATTTCTTGCCTTTGTAGGTGTAGTCGGGATCAAGATCTAAAGCGGCAAATCCCCACCAGCCTTCTCTCGGGATGCCAAAGGTGAAAACACCATTGGCATCGGCAAAAATGGTCTGGAGAATGTAGGCGTCCTGGGGCGCTTCCACTGCAGCCTCTTTGGCAAAACTGTTAAAATCAAGCAGGGGTTTATGGTTCAGATATTCAATTTCAACCTCGGCGCCCGGTACGGGCTTACCGTTCAACAGGACCTGCCCCTGGAAGACATTACCGGTCCAGCGGTCATAGGGCTTGCAGAGGGGGACAATTTCCGTGGGCAGGCCAACCGGCTCGTTCCAGGCGCCCGGCTCACCGCCGACATTAACGACGACCTTGGTGTTCTGTTTGATATAACAATTATCAGCCCCTTCCCAGTAGGGCTCCGGGATAAGACAAAAGGCATGATCGCCGCCCCTGGCCTTATACGTTGTCTCCCAGGCCTTGCCCGAGTTGGTCAGGCTGGTCCAGGTGATGGGTTTGAGGCTCTCTTTGAGGTCAATGGTCTTGGGCGCATTTTCACCACGTGTTCTGACAACGAAAAACTTCTCCGGGGTGCCCATATCCATGGTATGGCCGGCCTCAAAGGGATGGGTAAAGACAAGCTTGACCGGTATCGCCCCGCCTTTTACCAGGGCGGATTCCGGGGTGTAGATCATCTGAAAATGGGCCGAGACAACGGCGGCGGAAAACAGCAGACCCATGCCTGCCGCTGCAGA
>JAGHCC010000344.1 GCA_021160685.1 Desulfobulbaceae bacterium
AATTGTTTTTCGAGAACATGCTGGTCGTCCCGGAAGGCAAGGGTGAGGGGATGAAGCTTTATTCTGGCCCACACTTGTGAAGATCCCTGGATATTGGGGTTACTGTCAGGTTTAGTCATTATTCGTGAATATTTTTTCCAGGTCAGCGATCACAAAATCTGCGCCTGTAATCGCTGACAGGCAATGGGCTGCCAAGGTTTGGCCTATTTTGTCCTATGACAGGTTCCCTTTCCGGAAGCAGGGGAATAAAAGTATTTTCACGAAACCGAGTTGCTATTTTCCGAAAAGTCCGCGTAGAGCATCCATGCCCTGCTCCATAGCATCCTGCATGTCTTGACCCGTTGTGCCTTCAGCAGGCTTCGCAGCTCCCCCGGACTCCGATCCGGAACCCATGGAAGATGGAGGCATTGTGCTGTGTTGACCGATACGGGCTTGCGCCTTGTCCGGGTCAAGAAGCATTTCAATGGTCTGTTTTGCCATGGTGCGGGCCATCTGGTCAGCCTCTGGATCATGTTCCAGCTTGATGCCGGCTGGTGGGATAAAAACATTTGCCGGCGCCGAACCCTTGTCGATTCCAGTGGCTACGGACTGGAAACTCATACCAGCCATACTGGTTTCTGATTTCAGCGGCAGACCGGTTCCGCTTATCATGTAAATTGTCGAGCCCATGACAGAAACTTTGTCACAGGAATAGCCGAGAATTTTTGTTACATTTTTTTTAATTTCACCTTGGAGACCCTCGGTGACCGAATGGCCAAGTTCTTCGGAATTTTTCAGAATTTTTTTTCGGTCGCTCCTGGAAAGACTGTTGTATTCCTCAATCATGTACTTGGTCGGGTTAACGGATTTTGAGCCGGTTTTTTCCTGCAAGTCAATGGAGTAGATCCAGTCCGGTGTGATAATTTGAATGGACTCGGTTTTTGTTGTCATGAAAAATATTTTTGTGGTCGTATTTCGGTATGTGGCTTGTTCCTTGCCATAATTACGGATGTAGAGCGTTTCGCTGCCGTTTTCTGTGCCGGTTATCGAATAATTGATAGTAGCCTTTTTGAAAGGGAGCCTGGTGTCCCAAGGGTTTTCCCCTGCCAGAGCGGGAGCCGTAATCAGAAGGTTCAAAATCAGAATTCGCAGCAGGAAAGAAAAAGATTGTGCCATGACAGTTGTACTCCTTGTCGTTGGGAAATTTGGAGGAATTTGATTATTCAGTACTTAAAAAATCATATACAAATTGATCGTTTTTTTCCATTGTTATTTTCTTCTGTGTCTCAGGGTTGAAAAAACAGTATTCCGGCATGGTCTTAGCCGGAGATAAGCACCCTTAAAAACAGGGCATAAACTCCGACTTCGATCCAGGATGGAGTGTGTGGCAAGTTTTCTGGATCCCGGCTAAAAACATGCCGGGATGACGTGTGCGAAGTTTTGTGTTTGTCATGTTGTTTTTGCGTTATTTATGAGTAGTTCTCGAGATTTTGTTACTTAGAAGACGTTCCGTAACTGTTCAGGTCGATAGGCTGTAGGTTAGGCTGTAGGACAGAGCTTGCACACCGTAGTGATGTAACGAGAAACAACGCAAATTTTGAAAACGAATAGCCTTTAGCCTACAGCCTTTAGCTTACAGCCTAAACACCTTGAATAGTTTCGAGGTGTTAACCGAAAAGACCAATAAGCATGGCGCCGCAGAACATGAGTAGCGCTCCCAAGCCCCTGGATCGGATGTTGGTTTCTTTTAAAATGAATGAGCTCAGGATAATAGAGAAGAGAATGCTGCTTCTTTTGACTGTGATCATGTATACCGCGTTGGTGAGCATGATCGCCAGGCCGTGACAGGCCACATGGGTTGTCAGCAGGCTGCCTAAGAGCAAACCTTTTTTGCTGTTTTTGATGATTGATGACCAGCTTGTCTGTTTGAAAAGAAAGAGGCCGAATAACAAGGTGATGTTGAAAATCAGAAAGAAAAAAAAGGTGAAAAAAAGCGGGGAGGAATGGATCATGCTTTTTTTGCCCACCACTGCGGCAAAGGAGAAAATAAAAGCCACACCGAGCATGAGAAGGGAGCCTTTTTCCCGCAGGATGGATTTGAAGGGTTCCAGGAGGCCTTTTTTTAAATTGGAAAAGTTCAGCAGATAACTGCCGCCGACAATGAGCCAGACACCAGTTATTCCCCATGAGTTTACGGTTTCATCAAGGATAAAGAAACCGGTGAGCAGAATGAACAGAGGAGTAAAGGCCAGAAAGGGAACGGTCAGGGAAAGGGGTGAGAGTTTGAGGCTGTATAGATAAAGAATATATGCCAGCCAGTTGATTGGCAGAGAGAGAAAAAAGGTCCACCAGAAGGTCTGATCCAGGACAGGAATTTCGATAAAAAGACAACCGATAATCAGAAAGGGCAGGGACCAGAACAGCTCAAAAGCAGCAATCTTCTGGAGCTTCAGATCACGGCAGAAAATTTTTACGGATGTATCCCGGACAGCGACACATAAGGCTGTAACCAGGGAGAGAAAAAACCAGGTCATTGGAGGATGGGGTCCATATGTTCAGACCTCGTTAAATCATCGTAAAATTGATGCAGTTTTCTGGACATTTTGCTGCAAATTTGCACGGGGTTTCGTTTAAGGTTCTAGGTTCAGAGTTTAGAGGGGATCAGCAACCTTGAATCCTGAACTTGAAGCTTTTAACCCAGACTAACTGTCAAATTTTGGACAGATTCCTTGCCAGTAAAGGGTTTGCAGCCAATAATCAAAAGTTTTTTTACGAGGTCTGGTGTTACCGTTCCCTCAACAATTGTAACAATTCCTTACTGTTGATCTGTCTGCCTACATCAATATTGTTGAGCAGGCTGTCGGCCAGCGTTCTTTTTTTCTGGTGCAGATTGACGATTTTTTCTTCAATAGTGTTTTTTGTGACCAGACGGTAGATGGTTACCGGTCGTATCTGGCCAATGCGGTGGGCTCGGTCCGACGCTTGATCCTCCACAGCCGGATTCCACCAGGGATCCATGTGGATCACGTAATCGGCCGCAGTCAGGTTGAGACCCAGTCCACCGGCCTTGAGGCTGATCAGAAAAAGGTCGCCCGTCCCTGTCTGAAACCCTTTGATCTGCTGTTTCCTTTCCTTGGCCGTGGTGGAACCGTCCAGGTAGCAGTAACTGATTTTTTTATCATCAAGAAGTTCTCTTAAAATGCTGAGATGACCGACAAACTGACTGAAAACCAGGACCTTGTGCCGATTTTCCAGGAGTTCATCAATCACCTTGCTGAAGAGATTGAGCTTGGAACTTTCGATGCCGCAGTCTTTGGCCACCAGCTTGGGGTGGCAGCAGGCCCGGCGCAGTCTCATGAGTTCCGCCAGAATACGCATATGCTTCTGGCCGGCAGGAACTGTGTCTGCCTCGATTTTCTCGACGGCCTCCCGTCTGAGGGCCTCGTAAAAGGCTGTTTCCTCGGGGCTCATCTCAACCCGCAGGGTAATTTCCGTTTTCGGCGGCAATTCTTCAAGAACCTGGGATTTCAGACGCCGCAGGATAAACGGGCTGATCAGTTTTTTGAGTTTGCGCTGAGCCGTCCTGTCCTGATAGCGTTCAATGGGCAGGCGGTATTTTTTATTAAATCGTTCTAGGCCACCGAGGAGGCCGGGGTTGATGAAGTTGAACAGGTTCCATAATTCTCCGAGATGGTTTTCAATAGGGGTGCCGGTGGTGATCAGTTTGAATTCCCCCTGCAGCGACATGGCAGCCTTGCTTCGTTTTGTTGCCATGTTTTTGATGGCCTGGGCCTCATCAAGAATAATCACCTGCCAGTGGACACCGGTCAGCAGTTTGGTTTCCTGCTGCAATAAACCATAACTGACTATAACTACATCAAAGGGTTGCAGGGAGTTGATCTTCTCGGAGCGGTTTTTGCCGCCAAAAAGATTGACATTCAAGGTCGGGCTGAAACGGTTCATCTCTGCCTGCCAGTTCAGGCAGACCGACATGGGCGCCACCACCAGGGAGGGCCCCTGTCCCGCCTTATCCAGAATGACGGCCAGCCCCTGGATTGTTTTCCCCAGACCCATGTCGTCGGCCAGGCAGGCCCCGGCTCCCCAGTGGGCAAGGCGGGCCAGCCATTGATATCCTTCAATTTGGTAATCGCGTAGCTGGGCCTGCAGGGTTGATGGGATGCGAGGCTGGAATTCCTGTACCTCGTGCATTCGCTTGAGCATGTCAATCCATTGCTGATCCGTGTCAAGATGAAAGGGCTTTTCGCTGAGATTTTCAAGAGCGGCTGCGGCCAGTGGGTGAAGACGAATTTTTTTGCCTCGATCTTCTCCGAAAAAGTTGATTTCTTCAAGCTGTTTGCGGAATTCCCGGGAAAGGGCGATATACTGGCCGTCTTCCAGTGGGACAAATTTGCCGGAACTGTTACGGACAAGGGACAAAAGGCGTCGCATATCCAGGACCTTATCATCGTCAAGCCGAAGCTCTCCCTGGAGTTCAAACCAGTTGTTTTTTTTGCGGATTTGTAAATGGCAATGTTCAAAAGAAACCTGTTGTTTCAGCTTCAGTTTTTCTCCTTCCGGCCATTCAACCGTGATTTCATCCTTGATTTCCCGGAGCTCCTGCAACAACTGCAAACATTCCTCAACTTTTTGGATTTCCCATTCCCAGTCTGTATTTTCCAGATTGGCTAAGATGGAACATTTTGATTCGATTTTTTGGCAATTTTGAATTTCAAGCTCAAGACTTCTCCTGGCCTGCAATCGGTGACCGTCAATTTCAGCAATGATATTTTCGCTGCCTTTGCCCGGATTCAGGTAGGGGCCGCCGTCGACAAATGGTTTGACCAGCATGGTCAGCCGGAATCCCGTCCCCACCGGCAGGAGATGGATGATGATTTTGGAATTTGCCGTAACTTTTTTAACATCTTTTGCAACATCGCCAATAGCTGAATGGATAGTTATGCAGGTTGACAGATTGCCAAGAGACTGCATGACCTGCTCTTTGGCCTCCAGTGGAACAAGTAGGCCCTCTTCACCCATGATAGACGCAATTCTCCGGTGCTCTGCTGAGATTTCAATGATTCGGAAACGGGTTGGGGTTTCACGGATTGCCATGACCTTGTCAGCAAGAATATCAGGAAAAAATTCAAGATGAAGTTGATTGTTGTTTTGTCTGACCCTGAGTTCCGGTTCTCCCTTGATGAATTCAACAGGAACTGTCGGCACGTCGGCGAGAAAGAGGTGCGGATGGCCGATCAGGGCCGGCAGGGCCTCGGTCATATTGAAATCATAGGAGATGGAATGGAATGATCTGGTTTTTTTTAGAGAACGGCGGATTTTTCGGTCTTGAGCAGTCAGAAAATCGAGTTTTTGAGCGCTGTGGAGACGCTGCAGGGCAACAGGCCTTCCTTTGCTCCAGAACCCTTTTGCGGTTAATTTCTGTTCTTTTGGCGTGATGGTGATAAAGCCGTGCTCAGAACGGATCATCCAGGCCAGTCGTGATTGGGACGGATGATTTTTTTGTTGAGGTGCGATCAGTGCATTTAATGCCTTCAGGGCGCGTTGCCACCTTTCTTCCTGTTTGAGCGCCGGAAAGATGGAAATAATGTTGTTGCGGCGCCTGAAATCATCTGCAAATTTACGAAAAGGTTCACCTCTTCCGGAGCGGCGGAGCAGCTCCGCATATTCCATGGCCAGGAAGAAGTAGCCGTTTTGGCGGGCCTTCTGAAAAGAGGAAGAGAGTTCCTCCTGTTGTTCCAACGTCAGATGGCTATTGACCCAGAAATGGGCCAGTCCCTGGGTCAGGACGGTCAGGCTGTCTTTCGGACTGTTGCTCCAGCATGAATAATAATGTGGGTCGGCAAGAGATTCCTGGTGGGAGACAACGTCCGCCAGCACTGCGTAGGCAGGCAGAAACAGATTGTGGGGCTGGATAACGCTAATGTTTGTGACAATGGATTTGATTCTGGGATAAAAGGAGTAGTCTCCGGCTTTGATCAATGCCAGAATAAAAAAAAGGCCTTCCGGACCGGTAAAAAAAACATTACGCTGCCCCTGAATTTTTTTAAGTTTTTTGAGGTCGTTTTCAAAATGAAGAATGGCTTTGTCGTTTTTGCCCTGGAGAAAAGCCAGCCAGCCCCGCAGCCCGAAACCGTCTATGCCGTCGCCGGGTCGGCGTAGTAATTCAACAGCCAGGGATGTTTCTCCCCGCCACAGGAGGCTTGAGATCAGTAGATAATAAAACGAGCTGATGCCTTCCGCAGGGATCTCTCCCTTCCTTTCTTTATCACGCAGGAAATTCAGGGGGCCGTCGCAGGGTGCCAGCCGCAGGAGGGAATCATTTAAGATTTCATGGAGTCCGTGGAGTTGCAGATGATCAGGCAGGGTGGCAAACCATCTTCCGTCAAAGGGATTGTTCAGGATGGAGACCAGCGGTGATGATTCCTCTGAAACATCCGGACATTGATAATATTCGGATAAACTGCTGTTGAAGAGGTCGAAATCCGCAGTGTATAGGCCGATACGAACATCACGGAGATAACGCAGGGATGTGTTCTCGGCAGGCAGCTCCTGGCGGACAATTTCGGCAAGATGATTATAAATTCCTTCCGTAACAGCCTGCTGGCTGAGGATTTCGACGATGGAGTCGTCACATTGAAATTTCCAGTTGAGCAGGAAGGCGTTCTGGAGGTGCCGAATGGAAGCGGAGAGGCTCCTGTCCGGTGGCTCGGTGGTCTTGATCAGGGCGGGATCCGTTTTGTCCAGACAATGACTAATTACACTTATCTTCACCGGCTCATAGATGATTGAGACCAGATAGAGGATAATCTTGTCATGGCGCGGCAGGCTGTTAAAGGCTGCAGGGAGCTTGTCAGTGGTGTGGTTGTTGTTCATTTGGGATGTTTTTTATAGTAGGAACTTTACGCTCTCTGCGTCTCTGTGTTGAGAAAACAGTTTTTACGAGGCCATCAAGATAGGGTACTTTGTTTTTCTGTCGATGTTGTCATTTTATCAGTATACCATATAATAGATGAACCATATAGATGAACTGTTTGACTCTATTGAAAAAAAGAGAAGAAAATAGTAAATGTTCGGCAGCACTCCACAGGAAGGCGATCAGGCTGCCCACCATACCAATAGTATAGCTGATCAGCCTGCTTGCCTCCCTGTGGAGTGCTGCCAAACATTTATAGACTGAGTTTTCTGTAACTTTTTTATACAAGCC
>JAGHCC010000286.1 GCA_021160685.1 Desulfobulbaceae bacterium
ATCTGCCTGAGATGCGTCTCTATTATTTTCATAACACTGGCCCGGAAAAAACACCAAAGGTAACAACCCATCCGGTGAGTATCGGCCGCATGGACTGGAACACGCCTCTTGGAAAGACAAGGGTTGAAGCAAAGCATAAAGACCCTTCCTGGCGTCCTCCCGAGTCCCTGAAATTAGAGGCGGCCGCCGAAGGGGATCCGCTGCCAGATGTGATTCCGCCGGGTCCTGATAATCCCCTTGGCCGTTATGCACTGCGGCTGAGTATTCCGGGCTACTTGATTCACAGCACCAACAAGCCGTTCGGTGTGGGAATGCGTGTGACCCACGGGTGTGTGCGTATGTACCCTGAGGACATCGAGAAACTGTTTCCCATTGTGCCGATACATACGGCGGTACGGATTGTGAATCAGCCAGTCAAACTCGGCTGGCAGGGCAAAACCCTTTATCTTGAGGTTCATCCGTTGACGGATGAAGATTTGCAGCGAAATCAAGATATAACGTGCATGGCCTATAAAATGATATTTACGGAAATTGAAGACAGGGATGCAATTTTAGATATAAAAACCATAAAACGAGCGCTGCAGGAAAAAAATGGCATGCCGGTTCCCATAACAATCGTCACTGATGCCTTTGAGTTTTGAACAGATTGATAGTAAGCAATCTACTGCCAAGTCCTTAAGCATCGTATCTACAGCATTACAGGCCCAAAAAAAGTTCTCAACATACTAACACTGTATGCCAACGAAGCGTTTTGGGGCCTGTTTCTTGTATTCATAGCACTTGCCGGTTTCTCGAGACGACTTTTGTGAGAATTCCGGGCTAAGGACTTGTTTCTTAATAAACTTTACATCTTGCTTGTCTTTTTACCCATACTCTGCGTTGCACAAACAGTTGCATAACCGAGCTATGCGCCTGTTTGTACGCCTTGATTATGGACAGGTAAGCGAGTTTGCGAGACTCCGAAAATCCTGCGCAATATTGTAAAGTTTATTTCGTCTCAAGTCCTAAACTGGAAAGTTCGGAAAATTACTTGTACATCGCCTTTTTAAACATTCGGTCAAGTTTATTTGCCGTGACGTCGGATGTCGCCTTGGCCTCCTGGGCCGTGGCTGTCGCTCTGGCGGCCTCTGCCTTCGCCTCCTGGGCTGTCGCTGTCGCCTTGGCGGCCTCTGCCTTTGCCTCGTCAGCCGCCTTCAGCGCTGCCTCGGCTGTTTCATTTGCCTGTTGGGCCTGTGCCTGAACAGCTTCCAGGTTCTTGTTCGTGGCGCAGCCTGCAAGGCCAATGGCTGTAAGCAGGGCGAGTAAAATGATCAGTTTGCCAATGTGTCTCATGGGAGATCCTCCTTTTTTTAGGTTTAAAGTTTGCTGGCCTGAAATCGCCGGCAGCCTCAGGTTACCGCGAGAAGCCGGATGGTATCCTGATCGCCAATTACCAGAGAGGGAAACAGTAGAAGCAAAAATGCGACACATGTGCCGGCGGTCAGAGAGGACAGTCTGAGTCTGTTTGTATACATTTAAACGATAGGGACCGGGGTGATCAGCTAATGTTTATTTGGTTGTAGAAAACCACTCCCTCAGGTCGTGGTCAGAGTTCAACGGCTTTGCCGATTTAGGAAACTATCACATACAATTTGGTATTGCCAGTTAAAGTACTACAGCTAACAACAGAAAAAATCGATAAAAAAAGGCGCCGGAATAATTCCGGCGCCTTTTTTATTTACAACATGTTACTGAACAGGGAGAAAGGGCTGAAAGTCAAAGGACTACCCTCTGTCCCTTGCCCCTCGGCCCCTTCGAAGGTCTCACAGGTTCACTATCTGTCCCTTTTTTAGTAAAATTTATTTCCCATGGGTTGCCCGCATGGTGTGAGCCAGATCTTCAATTTCCACCAGATCCTTGGTCATCATTGCCCAGCCATACCAGTAGGCATAGTCAGGATTAACATGGAACTGGGCCTGATAGGTACGCATCCGATGTTTCATGTACATCTGGAAAAGAACCTGCTCAATATAGGTGGCCTGCTTCAGGTCACCGCCGCCGGTCCGCATGAAAAAGAGGAAATCAGGATAGGCGAAAGAGTAAGCATCCGGCTTCTTGATGATGCCGTCTTTGTACAGTGCAGCAACAGTCTCAATGCTCTGGGCCAGGAGACGATCGGCTTTCTGCAGCATGCTGTCGCCCATGTCAAGCTGGGTTTTGGCATAGCTTGCAGCATGGCACTGGCTGCATGTCTTAATCATCTTGTCCCGCTCTTTCTGCCAGGATTCCTGGTCCAGGCGGCACAGGTCAACCGCTTTTACCGCATCCAGGCGGGCGGTAGGCTCGCCGGTCTCAGGGCTGAGAACACCCAGGGCCTTCAGGATGACAACCCGGTCTGCGGCCCATTGGGGATCCTCAGGCAGGGGCAGTCTTACACCCAGGAAGCCCCAGGCAGTGTGGTTGTTATGGCTGCCTTCAGGCATGTGACAGGTCTGACAGGTCGGGGCAACAGCGCTTTCAGGCAGGGCGCCGTTCTGTTTGGCAAACCAGCGCTCGCCATGCTTGGAGCTTGACCACATCTCCCATTGGGGATGGTCATAACCCATATGGCATTGCTGGCAGGCACGGGGCTGTTGGGCCTCTTTTTTGGAGAAGGAATGCCTGGTATGACATTCGTCGCAGGAGTTGTTCTGGTAGCGGTAGCCCTTGTCGAGCTGCTCTTTTTTCTGGGCCTCGGACTTGATGCCCATGTTATGGCAGCCGCCACAGCCACGGCCGCCTTCCATTAATTCATCAGGTTCAACATGGGTGACAGGCATGGCATTGAGGGAAGTCCAGCCAAAGTTATGCTTGCCGTGGGAAAATCCGTCGAACTGCTCTTCATGACATTCGGCGCAGACAGACTCGGCCGGCAGTTGGGCCAGGTTGGCATCTTCGGCTTTGGTGTGTTTTTCTCCGTGACATGTTGAACAGGTGACATCGTTCTCACTGTGCACGCTGGCCTTCCAGTCCTGTACCTGGCCGGGGGAGACCTTGGTGTGACAGTCAATACAGACGTCTCCAGCCATTGCCGGGGCGCTGAGAGCGAACATGCCGATAGCGCATCCCATAAAAATGTTCAGTAACTTTTTCTTCATATATCCTCCAAAAATATGGTTTATTATGAAAGTTATTTCCTTAACACCTCGATTTTTAAGAGAAAGGATCAGCTTTCATGCTTTGTGTTGATTTGCTGTTACGGGGAGAGTGAAAAAAATGCGTATTGTTTTAATTCGATCCTGTATCTTACTTTATTTACCAGTGATTCCTTATCGTGTTAAAAGAACAAAATCATTGACTCAAGTCAAGCCGGAATCTTTTGAAAATAAAAAAAAGTTCGGTATGAGCAGTTTGTTCTGTTATTTTAGGAAGTTAGATACTTAAGGCTTTTAAATTACTTGACATGGGATATCTGCTTGAATATATTAATATTTTCTAACAACATTTTGTAAATGTTCGGTTAACCGATCTGAATACTTGTCAAGATCTGGAAGGGAGCGAAGGAAAAGAATTCCAAGAAGGTAGAAAACATATATTAATGACTCATTCTTTACCTTCTATCTCTTCTGTAGCTTCTTTCTTTAAACCAGGTTTTCTGGTGACACGGCAAAAGCGGATTATTTTTTAATGGTAGAGAGGAACAAACATGGGTAAAGGAAAAAAAATAATTCTGTCCGGCCAGGATCTGGAGAGGTCCCTGACCCGAATGGCTCTGCAGATCATGGAAAGAAACCGGAATGAAGAAAATCTTGCCCTGATCGGCATTCACACGGGCGGCGTTTTTCTTGCCGACCGGCTGCAGAAGCTGATCATGTCCCTTGAGGAGAGGGAGCTGCCCCTGGGCCGTCTTGATATTTCCCTTTATCGAGATGACTGGAGCCTCGCCTCCCAGAATCCCATCGTCAAAAAGACAGAGATCTCCTTTTCCGTGGAAGGCTGCACCTTAATTTTGATTGATGATGTGCTGTATACCGGCCGGACCATCAGGGCTGCCCTTGACGCCATTATGGATTTGGGTCGACCTAGGTCGATTCAGCTTGCCGTTCTGGTCAATCGGGGCTGTGGCCGGGAGCTGCCTATTCAGCCGAATTATTTTGGGGTGGATATACTGGAAAGCCCTAACGAGCATATTGATGTTCTATTAAAAGAGAAAGCGGGACGTGATGAGGTTGTGCTCGAAGCACAGGGTCTCCATGCCTGAAAATAAGCCGCCTTCAACAGATCTGAGTCATGTCCGCGCCCGTGTTCATGAGAAGCAAGAGGATTATCGTGGCTATGGTTTTTCAAAACGGCAGGACGATATCCTGAAGATTTTTTTTGATCTGGCCCAGGAATATGATTCCCTGGAAGATTTTTACCGCACCTGTGTAACGGTGCCTGGGCTCTGTCTGGATCTCGATGTCCGTCTTTATCTTTTTAACCGAAAATTGCAGAAGATGGAACTGGTCTGTGACAGTATGAACGGATTTGCTGCTGTTTGGCAGCCTGCTCCAGAACCCGTGCGTCCCGAACTTACACCGTACCGGGTCGGCAATTCCTATTTTTTTCCTGTTTTAAAGAAAAATTGTTTCCCGGAAGAGAAGGAGAAAAGGAGATATCGCTGTTTGTCAGGCCTCCTGGAGGTTCTGACAAACGACGGAGACCTTTCCGAAAAGAATCAACTCTTTTTTACTAAATATGCCGGCCGTATCGCCTTCAGGCTCCATAACCGGGTGATTGCCCAGCAGAATATCGATCATCTTAAGTTTATCAACAATCTGGTCCGGGATATTGAGCATAATGTCATTATTCCGAATATGTATTTTCGTTACCTGTTTAATCAGTTGCGCAAAAAAATCAGGGATCTCGGTGAACTGAAAGAGACTGTTTTGTTGATGAAAGAGAATTTGAACCTGGAGGGGGAAGAATGTCAGGGGGTGTTGAACAGGATATCGAAACTGCACCAGGATCTGCTTGAATATCACGAAGAGGTGCAGAAGCAGCATGCTAATCTGAGCCTTTTTCTGGAGAGTCTCTTCAGGAAAGATCATTTTGCCAAAGGCCGTCTGGTTTTGCGACCGAAAAAATGTCTGGTGGAAAAAGCGATCATCGGCCCACAACTGGAATATTATGCTAAGAGGTTCCAGGGCAGGAAGATTGAAATCGTCCGTCCCAGTGATATGCGGGATGAAGAAATTCCTCTCATGGTTGATATCGGTCTGCTGGCCCAGGTCTATGCCAATCTGTTTTCCAACGCGGTAAAATATACCGGTGAAGTGGTCGGCTTGAACGGCAGGATAAAGAAAAAAATGGCCTATGGCCGACACTATATGCCCGACGCCTTTGGATCTGGAATTGCAGGTGTTAAATTTAATGTTTTCACCACCGGTCCCCATCTCAGTGACGAGGACGGAGAAAATATTTTCTCCGAGGGCTACCGGGCGGCCGGCAGTTCCTCCCAGTCCGGCAGCGGTCATGGTCTCAATTTTATTAAGCATGTGATTGAAATCCACGGCGGCCGGGTTGGTTACGAGTCAACTCATGGGGGGAATAACTTTTATTTTATTCTCCCTCTGCCGGAGAAGGATGACTGATCTTGTGGTCTGCTCAGCCCGCAGCCTTGATCTGCCTGGCCAGCTTCCTGCTGCTTTTAGCTGCTAAATTGAGCACATCTTCGCTCGGCGCACCTTGCCATTCTACCGGATCAAGAAAATCCCATTTCAATTTTTCAGTTAAGATTTGAAGTTCGCGTTGTGCACCCCCTGACCAGCCAAAAGAGCCGAAACGCAGCACTTTTTTGCCGCAGACCTTTTTTCGACCAAACATATCAAGAACCCATGCCATTGGCGGAAACATACGATATTCATAGGTGGGCATGCCCACAATAAGACCGGATGATTTCCAGGCGGAGGCCAGAATGAAACCGACATGGTCATCAGGCACCCGATGCACATGGACAGGTACGCCCTCACTGCGCACTCCCTGGACCATGACGTTGACTAACCGTTCCGTATTGCCGTACATGCTCGACCAGATAACGGTTACTTCCGGTTCGGCCGGACCATTCATGTAGCGGGCAAAGCGTAAATAGGCGTCGATAATTTCCCTTGGGTTTTCCCGCCAGACAATGCCATGGGAGGGTGCTATCATCTTGATGTCCAGACCATCGAGGCGGTCAATCGCCTTTTTAACAAACATTGAAAACCCGCCGATGATATTGGCGTAGTAACGTAACGCCTCCCGCATAAAAAAATCATGCTGTTCAGAGGAGAGCTGGTCATCAAAAATGACATCGGTGATAGCGCCATAGGAGCCAAAGGCGTCGCAGGTAAAGAGAATCCCCGAACTCTGTTCAAAGGTCAGCATGGTTTCCGGCCAGTGGAGATTAGGTGCCTCATAAAAGGTTAATGCCTTGCCGCCGCCAAGATCCAGGGTATCGCCGGTTTTTATGATATGGACATTTGTTTCTATTCCACAGAATGCCTTGAGAACCGCCGCTCCTTTTTCGGTGATGTAAAATTGGAGATTCGGATTTCTTTTATAAAATTTGGGGAGCCAGCTGGTGTGATCCGGTTCCATGTGGTTGATAATGAGGTAATCGATATCCTCAATCTGTAGGGGAATGGAATGGAGTTCCTGCTCGAACTCTACGGGTTTCTCTCCAACGTCTTCCACCAGGTCGATGAGTGCGGTTTTCTCACCGCGCACCACATAGGAATTGATGGAAATTCCATGGGGCATGGGCCACATGCCCTCAAATAACGTGTCATTGTCCAGATTTATGCCGAGTCTATAAATGCCGTTTGTAATTTCTGTTGCTTTCATTTGGTTACTCCGCTGTATTATTTTATCAAGGGCAGGCCGCTGTTTTTCCAGGCCATTACGCCACCGGCCAAGCTGTGGACATGTTCAAATCCTTCTCCCTGGAGGAAGCTGGCAGCAATATTGCCTCGGTAACCGACGCCACAGGTGACAATTACCTCCTCGTCTTTGGCAATGTCCGGCAGTTCTTTGAGCAAGTTTGTCCATGGGAGGTGAATAGCCCCTTCAATATGTCCGTCCGCCCATTCCGCCGGGGTCCTGACATCAAAAAAGTGATTATAGTTTTTGTTTTCCAATTTTTTCCTCAGCTGCTCGCTGGAAATCTGCCATAGCTGACCAATAGGATAACCTGCTTCCTGCCAAGCGGCAATACCACCGTACAGATAGCCGATGATATTATCATACCCAATGCGGTGCAACTGAATACTCATGGCCTCGTATGCCTCCTTATCGGTGACGATCAGGATAAGTTCGGCATCAGGGTTTATGACCAATCCTATCCAGTTGGCTGTCTGCAGGGCAAAACCGATGTTAATGGAACCGGGTATATGGACCCCGCCAAAAGCTGCGGTATCCCTGGTGTCCAGGATAACTGCGCCTCTCTCCTTTTCCGCTTTCACCTGCTGTGGGCTCAGATCCCGAACCATGGGGCATCGTTCGAGCAGTGGAGGGCCATTTTTATTGGTATTGATAATATGGCTGAAACTTTTGGGTCGGTCCGGGAAACTCTGCTGCATTTGGAGGGTAAAGTCGTCCTCGGAGAGATTGAGCACCGGGTTGTGCTTTGTTTCAAAACCGATTGTTGAACTTGATTTGGCACTCATGCCCTTGCCGCAAAGAGATCCTTCACCGTGGGCGGGATAGACCTCCATGTCGATGGGCAGCTTGCCCAGTTTATTATAAAGGGAGTTGTAAAGATTCGCGGTTTGCTCTGCAATCAGTTTTTCTCCGGCAAGGTCCGGGCGGCCTATGTCACCGACAAACATGCAGTCGCCGGTCAATACCAGCCACGGATCTTCGCTGCGGCTGAGGTCCGTGACCAGGATTGACATGGAGTCAGGCGTGTGTCCGGGAGTTTTCAAAAATTCGAGACGGGCATTGCCAAAAGACATGGTTTCCCCCTCCTTCACCTCAGTATGTTCAAAGGTTGCGGGCGTTCCTTCCATGAAACAGATTTCAGCGCCGGTTCGTGAGTGCAGTTCCATATTTCCGCTGACGTGGTCGGCATGAATATGGGTTTCAAAAATATGTGTGATCTTCATGCCGTTCTGGCGGGCCAGATCCAGATATATCTGCATGTCCCGCTTTGGATCGACCACGCAGGCGACCTGAGCCTTGGGGCAACCAATGATGTAGGAAAGGCAGCCCATTCCTTTTACAGTAACTTGCTTAAAATACATAATTTCTCCTTTAACTATAGGATTTCTGAGTAAAATTGATAGATGATTTTTTGCTAAAAATTATAGTGACTGACTTAGTTTTGTAG
>JAGHCC010000085.1 GCA_021160685.1 Desulfobulbaceae bacterium
CATTTTTCGTTAGAGGCCGGGGCTCCATTCGTAAAACTGATTCTTCTGCTGATTTCCGTGCCGGCTATTTCCCGCTGGTCCATGGTGACCCTGGCCTGGAAAAGTCGCTATCCCAGGGAGGCCGGCACTGGTCATGTCTTTGTCGGCCAGGTCTCCGGTAGAGAGATTGCTATTGGTTTTATTTTGCTGATCCCCTTCTTTTTTCTTGGCTGGCCGTGTTGTATTGTTTTTGCCGTCTGTATGCTGCCGGCCCTGTGGCTGCGGTTTCATTCCCATCGTCTGTTTGGCGGTGTCACCGGCGATGTCCTTGGCGCCTGCTGTGAGTTCAGCGAGGGGCTGGGATGGCTGGCAGCGTCTTCCGTAGTTTCTCTTTTGTATTAGCTTTTTACACGATTCAGCCACGCATCCCTTAGAACCTTTGATCCTCTGTCCCTTTGCCCCTTTTTTCTTCAAAGTTCATAAAGCGTTTCATCCTTAAAGGGTGCGGGGCGTCTGTTGGATTTGCCTCCGGCTTTTTTCCTTGTCAGCGCAAAAGGGTCTTCTCCTTCGAGAAGATCCCCCATCTCCGCCTCGATTTTATCTGGGTCATCACCTTTTTCCAGGCGGCTTAATGCCTCTTCCATACCATCTCCGAGGTTCAGACCTGATTTTTGCGAAAATTTACGCATAAATTCAGCCATCTGGCGGGGATCGTCTTCGTTAAGATTTTCCGCCTCCCGCGCTAATCCTGCAAGAGCCTGTTCCATTCTGGATTCATCAATGTCAGGCATCATATCCTCATCCTCTCTGGCCCGGCCAATGGTGGCAAAAGGAGACATTTGGCGTTTGAGTTTTATTTTTTTGCATTTGGGGCAAAATGGTGTTTTTTCAGTGTTGACCCGGCTACTGTAAAAATTAAAAATAGTATGGCAGTTTTTACAATAAAATTCGTAGATCGGCATAGATAGTTTCCCTGTTGAAAAGAGCTGCTGGCGATAAAGTTGAATACGTACTGGCACTTTTTAACCATGAATACAACAAGAAATAAAAATTGGCGCAATGTCTTTTTTTTGCCGTGCTTGTAAAGAAACTTTTTTCTTGAAGAGATCCATAAACTGGAACCGTATGATGTCGTACATTGAAGACATTGATTTTTCCGCTTATTTCAAGGCATTTTTGCAAAAGTGTTGTTTTGCTGTCTGTGTGGAACGACAGCCCGGTCGTGATGTTTTTTGTCTGAATTTCACTGAATGCCACTAACTATTTGTTTTTTTGAGCTTGTTTTGTGTTGGCATGGGGGTTGCTATAGTGTGGTGCATGGGTCACTGAGCAACAGGGAGTTGTCTTAAACCCTTTTGAACCATTTTTTAGCAGGAGAGTTTACAAATGACGAAAAGAATTTTTTACGCAACATTGGCAACTTTGTTTCTGGCAACGGGTACCGTTTACGCCGGGAATACCTTTGAAACACTGGACGTCGACAAGAATGGCGGAATTTGTCAAAAGGAGGCGGAAGCTATGCCGGAATTGACACAACAGTTTGCCCAGTTGGATCTGAATAAGGACGGCAAACTCGATAAGGATGAATTCGGCACATTTGAGGTCGTTAAGTGAGCTGAGCAGGTTTGTTAACCATCATTTGCAAAGGGACATTCCTTGAAAACAGGGATGTCCATTTTTTTGCGGCATTTGTGAGTTTAAAAAATTAAATTTTTTGGTTCGGGCTCAAGGTAAATTATTTGGGATTTCGGAGTTGAGATTTAAGTGTCAATAAAACCGAAACCCGCAATTATAAAATTGCCTACCGCACGCCCACCTTTTTCGGTCTTTTTCTCATGCCTATTTTGTTGATAAATTGCTTAATCACTTCAAAATATAGCCTGCCGGTAACATCAATGATGTTATTATGACCGGCACCGGGGATGATTTGAATTTCCTTGGAGCTTGCCCCGCATTCCATCTGCAGAACTGTTCCATGAGAAATGGGGATGATTTGATCGTTCTGGGCATGGAGAATCATGGTCGGTTTTTCTACCTGGCGGATTTTTTCAATATGATGAAACCCGTCAGACTCAGCCAGGCCTGCTTTTTCGACATTAACTCCCATGGTGGCAAGCAGGGGCAGCGTCTCTGCAAAGCCGCTTTCAATAATGAGCGCATCAATATCCTTCGAGCAACGTGATGCCACCTCCAGGGCCGACGCACTGCCCAGTGACCTTCCCATGACAATGAGTCGACCGGTGCGATTGTTGGCGGAAAGCCATTTTTTTATTTCCTTCAGGGCGATAATGGCATCAGCCATCATTGCCGTAATGGTTGGAGAACCGCCGCTGCTGCCGTAGCCTCGATAGTCCACGGCCAGAAGACTCATGTCCTGTTCATTATACATTGGGCCGATGTCATCATAATCACCGACGATTTCCCCGTTGCCGTGGAAAAAAAGAATATTGGCCGAGCTCGTGTCTTCCGTCATGTGGAATCGGGCTCCAAGCTCAATCCCGTCTGCGACGGGAATGCGGTAATCAATCACATTGTCCGAGGTGGGCGGTGCCTGATCATCCGGGCGGGGATGAAAGGTCACCTGTAGAATTTCCGGTACATCAAGTTTTGTATAATCAAAGGCTGCCATGGTCATATTGTCGCTCTCACTGTCTAAGCTGGTTGTTTGGAAGAGATGTCTGAATGGAGAATTCTTTACCATCTCTGCACGAAAAAGTACATATCATTTACTGCCCACGGC
>JAGHCC010000388.1 GCA_021160685.1 Desulfobulbaceae bacterium
ACAGGGCATAGTCCGACTCCGTGGGGTACTCCTGAATAGTTACGATATTTTTTAATTTAAAAAAATGAGAGTGTAGTACATGCAAAAACAAGTCATCTGTCTTCTCCTTCCCATCTTCATCAGCCTTCCAGGCGTATTATCAGCAACGGAAAAGACCTATACCCGCCAGCAGTGCGTGGAAATGGCCCTTACCCGTAACCCTTCTGTTCTGGCAAGCGTTGAAAGAAAAACCGAGGCCCAGTGGAAAAAGAAATCTGCCTATGATGACTTTCTCCCCAAGCTCAATATGGATTATTCCTATACGTATAACCATGATGCGTACGATATTGATGAAGATTTTGTCGGCATTGATGAAGTGAGTGTAACAGAACATAATAATTATATGATGAGTCTGCATATTGATCAGCCTCTTTTTACCGGCTTCCGCCTGAGGGAGACATACAATCTGGCTGATCTTGGCCTCAAGGAAGCCGTTGCCGGTGAGCAACTAGCTCATCTTGAGATCACCTACCAGACCATCAGGGCCTACTATAACTATCTCATGATACAAAAATTTCAGAACGTGGCAGATGCCGCTGTTAGTCAGCTTACCTCACACCTTAACGATTCAGAGCAATTTTTCAAAAACGATATTATTCCTTTAAACGATCTTCTTCAGTCAAAAGTCCACCTTGCCAACTCCAGGCAGGATGCCAGGATTGCGGCAAGCAGAACACGGATAGCACGGATGGCACTGGCAAATATCATCAAAGAACCGTTATCGCTCATATTTAATGTTGAAGATAACCCGGACATGAAGAGTATGACCAGCAAGGTGGAGACTCTTACAGTCCAGGCCCTGGAGACAAGACCGGAATTACGGCAGGCAAACTATAATCTTGAGGCATCAAAGAAACAGATCACCTTGGCTAAGAGTATGTATTTCCCTACCGTAACCTTAAGCGCAACTCACAATCGATATGGAGGAGATGCCTGGGTTAATGGTCATGGTGGTCTCAGTGACATGCAGGAGCCTGAAGAAACCATGATCGGGGTCTATGCATCCTGGGAGCTCTTTGCCTGGGGGCAAACAGAACACGAAGTGAACCGGGCCTCGGCTGCAAGTAGAGAGGCGAACCAATCACTCACAGCTGTCATGGATGAAATCAAGCTGGAGGTTCAGGATAATTTTACAGCCGCACTTACCTATTATGAAAACATTGCCACCGCAAAAACCGCAGTTGAGCAGGCCAAGGAAAACCTGCGCATGAATGAACTTCGTTATAAAAATCAACTTTCCACTAATACTGATGTTCTTGATGCACAAACCTTGTTAACCGACACGGAAACAAAATATTATCAGGCTGTCTATGACTACAACATCCTCCTTGCCGGACTGGCCCGGGCAGTTGGGGTTAGCAGTTGGAAGGATTTGCAGGTAAACTGATAGATAGGTTGAAGGTTCAAGGTTAAAGGCGGTCGGTATTTTTCTTAATTTAGATAAGTTCGTCAACCCTTCAGCCTTCAACCTGAACAGTTACAATAATTCCACCCAAAGGTAAAAAAACAACCATGGCATCACATACAATATTAAATTGGCACAGACGACCCCTGCAAAAGTTTTTCTCTCTTATCTGTATTACAGCTCTAACAGTCCTGCCAATGACCGGCTGCTCAAAAGAAAAAGAGGTGATCCAAAAAGAAGTGATACGACCGGCGAAAATGATGACCATTGAACAGCCCGGAACCAGCAAAACATTGAAATATCCCGGTAAGGTTCGTGCCCTGGATCGGGTTGAAGTTTCGTTTGAGGTCTCCGGCAAACTGGTTGAATTAGCGATCAATGAAGGGCAGCAGATTAACAAGGGAGATCTCATCGCCCGTATTGATCCCAGTGATTTTAAAAACAGGCTGGCAGTATCTATGGCCAAGGTGAACCAGGCCAAGGCAGAATTGAGCCGTTATGCAAATTTGCTGGATGAAAAGGTTGTTGCCAAGAACACTTATGATATCAAAAAGAGAAATTACGATGTGGTGGTTTCTGATATGAAAATTACCAAAAAGGCACTTGCCGACACCTCTCTCAAGGCTCCTTTCTCTGGAATAATCGGCAAGAGATTTGTTGAAAACTATCAGGTGGTTCAGGCCAAAGAGTCCATTGTTTCACTGCAGAGGCTGACAGCTCTCGAGATCATTATCAATGCGCCAGAAAACGTGATGGGGAACCGCAAAAATAAAGATAACATTGAATTTTCAGCCGAATTTTCCAATTATCCCGGCGAGGTATACCCTCTGACGGTGAAAGAATTTTCTGCGGAAGCAGACCCCCAGACCCAGACCTATCGCGTGACGCTGATCATGCCGAATCCCGAAGACAAAACAATCCTTGACGGTATGACAGCCAATGTTTCCCTGGTGATTTCTCAAGCCGGCGATAATGCTTTTGAGGTTCCGGTGCAGGCTGTTTTTTTTGATGTAAAGGGACAGGCATCCGTATGGAAGGTCGGTGATGATTTGCGGGTCAAACAGCATAAAGTTTCAGTGGGTATGCCAGGACAAGACAATATCGCAATCTTATCAGGTCTTACCTCTGGTGATAAAATTATCACCCTGGGTGTGCAAAATTTGGTTGAAGGCCAGAAAGTACGTGAATTTACCGGAACAATGGGAGAATAAGCAGAATGAATATAGCTGAATATGCTATCACAAAAAAAACGGTGACCCTGGTTGTCACCGTCATGCTTGTTCTCGGGGGGTATAACGCCTTTAGAAACATCGGCATGCTGGAAGACCCGGAATTCACGATTAAAGATGCTTTGGTCATCACCCAGTATCCTGGTGCATCAGCCCAAGAGGTCGAAGAAGAAGTCACCGACGCTGTTGAGACAGCCATCCAGCAGTTGGGACAGCTCAAGGAGATGACATCCATCAGCAGGCCTGGTGTATCAATTATTACTGCCACCATGAAGGACAAATATGGCAAAGCGGAATTGCCCCAGGTGTGGGATGAACTGCGCCGCAAGGTAGGTGATATGCAGCAGGAACTTCCCCCCGGGGTGCTGCCGTCCATTGTCAACGATGACTTTGGCGATGTCTTTGGTATTCTGCTTGCCGTAAGCGGTGATGGCTACACGTATAAACAACTAAAAGATGCTGTGGATTATCTCCGTAAAGAGCTGCTTCTTGTTGAGAATGTCTCTAAAGTCACTCTCTGGGGGGCCCAGGTAGAGGCTATTTTTGTTGAGATTTCCACGGCAAAACTGGCCCAGCTCGGTTTGGGTCTTGATACGGTTTATGCTGCCTTAAAGAGCCAGAACATGGTGGTGCCCGCCGGTTCCGTCAAGGTTGGCCCAGAGTATATCAGAATCAGCCCCACTGGTGTGTATCAATCCGTAGAGCACATTGAAAATTTGCAGATCCGCGATCCCCAATCAAATAAGGTCATCTATTTAAAAGATTTTGCCAATGTGGTCAGGGATTACCTTGATCCTCCCTCGCAAATTTTACATTATAACGAAGTGCCGGCAATTTCCATGGGTATCTCCATTGCTTCCGGTGGTAATGTTGTCAAGCTGGGTCAGGCTGTCAAAAATAAGGTTGAAGAACTGAAAGAAATGCTGCCGGTAGGCATGGAGATCGGTGTTATCAACTATCAGGCCACCGATGTTGTTATTTCTATTAAGGCCTTTGTCATCAATTTCCTTGAGGCCGTCGGCATTGTTATTGTTGTTCTTCTTATTTTCATGGGTGTACGCAGTGGATTTCTGATTGGCGCCATCCTGGCCATTACTGTTTTTGGAACCCTGATTGTCATGAATATGGTGGGCATCAGTCTGGAGCGCATTTCCCTTGGCGCCCTGATTATTGCCCTAGGCATGCTGGTTGATAATGCTATTGTTGTTACCGAGGGAATGCTTATTCGTATTCAAGCCGGTAAGGACAAAATTAAAGCGGCAGGCGAAGTCGTGATGCAGACCCAGATGCCGCTTCTTGGCGCTACCATTATTGCTGTTCTTGCCTTCTGGGGAATCGGCATGTCCAATGACTCCACCGGGGAATTCTGTCGTTCTCTTTTTCAGGTTATGCTTATTTCCCTGATGATGAGCTGGGTTATTGCCATCACCATTACTCCTCTGTTCTGCACAATGTTTTTAAAAGCTGGCAATTCTTCAGGTGAACCGGCAGACCCGTATAAAGGTTTTATCTTTGTTACCTATAAAAAGATTCTCAACTTTGCCATCCGCATTCGCTGGGCCACCATGCTGGTCATGGTTGCCATGCTTGTTGCATCCATTTATGGCTTTGGATTACTCAAAGGCAGTTTTTTCCCCCCTGCGACGAAACCGATGTTTTTGATACATTACTGGCTGCCGTCCGGTAGCGATGTTCGACAGACCACAGCGGATATCACGGAACTTGAGAAGTATGTTCTTAAAGATGAACGTATTACCTCGGTTGCCTCCTACATCGGCGAAGGCTGTCCCCGTTTCCTCCTCACTTTCACTCCGGAGCAGACCGGTGATGATAGTTACGGTGTAATTCTGGCATCGGTAAAAGATTTTGCATCAATTGA
>JAGHCC010000318.1 GCA_021160685.1 Desulfobulbaceae bacterium
ATCTCAAACAGCCGGTGGATGAAAAGGTTTCCCTGGAGCAAAGCCGAGAGGGATTGTTGCGGATGTTTGGTTCAACTGGTTAAACTGGTTGAATTTGTTGAATTTGTTAAATTTGTTGGACTGACGAGGGTAACAGGTTCAATATCCAATCAAACTAATCAAACTAATCAAACCAATCAAACTAATTCAACCAGTTTAACCAATCAAACCAAATGCCCTATCATTTTAAACTTGAAACTATCCTGAATCTGCGAAGAAATTTCGAGGAGCAGGCCTGTTTGAAACTGGCCGGAGAGCAGCGGACACTTGACAATCACTCAGTTTTTCTGACGGGTCTGCGGACTGAACGGACCACCATGATCGCTGAAATGGAAGAGCGTAAAAAAAAGAGAATGACCGGCGCCATGTATTCCCTTTATGTCGAGGGCATCGGAATGCAGGATTGGCGGATTCAGGTGCAGAGAAATACGGTTGAGGCCCAGAAGCAGGTGCTTATGCGTGTGAGGGAGGAGCTTGCCGAGGCGGTGAAACAGCGGAAGATGATTGAAAAAATTCGCGAAAAGGATTATTTGAATTATCAGAGTGAAGAACTGCGCAGGGAACAGAATGAAAATGATGAGCAGGCTGTTTTACGTCATAACCGGTAACAGGGACAGACATCGTAAAATTATCGTAAAATTGATTCTATTTTCTGGACATTCTGCTGCAAGGGGTAGCGTTCAAGGTTCAAGGTTCAGAGTTTTGAGGGTACCCGTTATCTCAAGGGTACCAGTAACCTTGAACCCTGAACTTTGAAGCTTTTAACCCAGACCAATTGTCCAATTTCGAAGTCTACGCTTATCTGATCAATTTTTTTGCCAGTAAAGGGTTTGCAGACAATAACAAAAAGTTTTTTACGAGGTCTGAGGGAACAGGAAGAATGATGAAGTTAAGTCAGTTATTGAGGATGTTTTTTCTCATCGGTGCCCTTTTAGGTCTTTCCGGGACGGTGCTTGCCGTCGACAAACCGGTCAGAGCGAGTCAGCAGGAGCTGGACAGGGGCGCTTCCATTACGGCCAGGGAAAAGGCGGTCTCCGAAAAGGAACAAGATCTGGCCCGGCGCGAGAAGGAATTGCAGGAGCTGGGCCGGGAAATAGATACCAAACTGACAGAATTAACCACTCTGCAAACCGATGTGAAAGACAAGATTGCTGAACTCAAAGCCGTCCAGGACAAAGAATTCAAGAAACTGATTAAGGTTTACAGCGCCATGAGCGCCACCAAGCTTGCTCCTCTTCTGAATCAGATGGATGATGAAGTGGTCGCCAAAATTTTGCGGGCCATGAAGCCTGATTTTGTCGCCAAGGTTATACCCAAGCTTGAACGGGAAAAGGCGGTGCGGGTCAGCCATATTCTCGGCATGCTGTAAGTCTTCAGGACGATTCTTCAAACTCCTTCAGCAGTCCCACGAGTTCACCGTGGACATGGCCATTGGAAGAGATTATTTCGGGGATAAAGGGTGAATAGGGCCCTCCCTGAAAATCCGTCACCATGCCGCCTGCCTCTTCCACCAGTAAAATTCCTGCCGCCGTATCCCAGGGTTTAAGTTTAATTTCCCAGAAGCCTTCAAGGCGGCCGCAGGCCACATAGGCCAGATCCAGGGCTGCCGCTCCGGCCCGTCGTACTCCCTGGGAGCGGGTTAAAACTTTTTCCAGCGCCGCCATGACCTTTTCAGGTCGTTGTCTGACATCGTAAGGGAACCCGGTAGCCAGCAGTGACCGGGTCAGCTTTTCAGTAGCTGAAACCTTCATTTTCCTGCCGTTCAACCAGGCCCCATGACCATGGCAGGCGCAGAAGAGCTCGTCGAGCATGGGCGCATAAATGACCCCTGCCAGACTTTTTCCTTTCTCGGTATAGGCGATGGAGACGGCAAACCAGGGAAAACCATGGGCAAAATTGGTGGTCCCGTCCAGTGGATCGACGATCCAGACCGTTTCTTTTGGAATGGCGTTATAAACAGAGCGGGATTCCTCAGCCAGAATTTCGACCTCGGGATATTCTTTACCGAGAATTTCCAGAATTATTTTTTCTGCGGCCGGATCAGCCTCGGTCACCAGATCAATCTCTCCCTTAAAGCGGATTTCATGGGGACGACTGTATAATGAGGCCAGCAGGCGACCCGCCTGCAGTGCCGCCTTGCCGGCGGTTTTCAGCATAGGCGCCAGTGGAGAGTTGCCGCAGTGTCGGATACATTTTTCAAGTCTTTCCATTACAACTCCTCCGGTATAAAGGCCACCACCTCATCAATCCTTTCTGCTCCAAAAAAAGTCATGGCCAGCCGATCAATACCCAGGGCAATGCCCGCAGCCTGATCGATTTGGCCAAGATCGCGCAAGAAATTTTCCGGCATGGCTTGCGTCGCACGGCCCAGGGAGCGGGCGATTTTGAGTTCCTTTTCAAAACGGGTTCGCTGTTCAATGGGATCTGTCAGTTCGGAAAAACCGTTGGCCAGTTCCAGGCCGTTGATATAGAGTTCGAAACGTTCGGCCACAGCAGGATCAGCGCTCTTCAGGCAGGAAAGCGAGGCCAGTTCTGCGGGATAATCATACAGAAAGGTGGGGCGTTTTTGTCCTAGATGAGGTTCGATATCCCGGACAAGGATTTCGTCAAAAAAATTGCTGGCCAAGGCCTCGGACAGGGAGATCTCCGCGTAGAGAGAAAAGGCCTCGGCCACGGTCAACCGCTGCCAGGGTGAATCAAGATTGCAGTTGGTCGGGGTCATATCCAGCTCATTGGCCAGAAATAAAAATAACTCTTCACACTCGGCCATGAGGTCGTGGTAATCGCTGTCACGGCGATACCATTCCAGCATGGTTAATTCTGGAAGATGTCTGTTTCCCCGTTCGTGACGCCGAAAGCATTTGCAGATTTGAAAAATTTTGGGAATTCCGGCGGCAAGAATCCGCTTCATGCAGATTTCGGGAGAGGTCTGCAGATACCAGTTCCCCGAGATTTCCGGCTCGATATAGGCCTCGGGCAGGAGGCAGGGTAGACGAACCGGAGTGTCAACTTCCAGGTAACCGTGAAGAACAAAAAAATGGCGAATGGCCTGAATCAGTCTGGCCCGCCGTTTCAGGCCGGAAATCTCAAGCAAGGGTGTTACTCTTTGACCCTGGTCATGTACTCGCCTGAACGGGTGTCTATCTGAATTTTATCACCTTCATCGATAAATGGAGGCACCTGGAGTTCGTACCCGGTCTCCACGGTGACCGGCTTGGTGTCTGTGCCACTGGTATCGCCCTTGGCCCATGGGTCGGCCCGGGTGACCTCGAGATTGACAAAGTTCGGCAGGGTAACGCCAATGGGGTTGTCGTTAAACATCAGGACATCGACTTCCATGTTATCGACAAGAAAATTGACCTGGTCACCGATCTGATCCTTCATAATGACAATCTGATCATAGGTTTTCGTATCCATGAAGTTATACTCTTCACCCTGGGAATAGAGGAACTGCATGGACCGCTCCTCAAGAGGAGCTTTTTTAAACTTATCGTTTGAACGATAGGTCCGTTCAAAGGCGTTACCAGTGACCATATTGCGCATTTTGGTTCGGTAAAGGGCCTGACCTTTGCCGGGCTTGGAGAAGTCAAAACGGACCACCACATACGGTTCGCCGTCAATTTCGATTTTTAATCCCTTGCGTAAATCAGAAGCGGAATACATGAAGTCACCTGTTTTTTAACCACAGTGCATGCTTTGTACCTGACAATGATCTCGTTATCATACGGAGAAAGTGAGTGTCACGAGATCTCGGACTGTCTGCGGGCAATGCGTGATTATTTCGAGTTGGTCAATTGTGTCGGTTAGACGTAAAAAACATCATTTATGTAATCAAGATGATGTTTTTTTTCAACCTGTATCACGGGTGATCTGTAAATGAATTGGCTCCATGCGCCAGGGGTAACGAAAATATCAGATTTTAATTTCCTTTTTCGCAACACCCTCCGTCTTTATTTTCTCCAGCGTATCCGATAAAACGGCTTTGACATTTTCACGAAAATCACCGGCCACGACAATAAAAAGAAGGTCATCGCCCGGTTGGAATCGGCCCGATCTGGCCTCGATCTTGATGTCGAAAATACCTTCTCTTTTGAGCTGCTCTTGCCGTATGGCCTCAATTTTATTCTGGTCGGCAACAACCTCAAGAAATTCAACTTTTTCCCGATCCGCCCTTGACCAGCCCCGGACAACACCATTATGGGCCAGAATCATTCCTACATTGGCGGCAAATTCCGGATTTTCCTTCATATGGGCTATGGTCTTTGTGATATCCATTTGTTTCACCTTTTTTTGTAACTGCTCAGCAAGACAACCGGGGTGAAGATCCCGGCATTTATTCTAAAAGTGATATTTCCCCCTCACCCTAACCCTCTCCCTGGGGAGAGGGGATATCCGAGGAAATCGAAAATTTATAATTATTAATACGTTATTTAGGGCTGCCTCCCTCTCCCTGGGGACAGGGTTAGGGTGAGGGGTGTTGTTTATATGAAAGTCTCTGCGCCTCTGTGAGGGATTAACTTTCATTTCTCGATGTCTCATTTTATTCGCTTATCGGTTGTGCCGGTTCGCCGGGATGGTCGTTACTTAGAAGAGGTTTAGATTTTTAGACTGAAGGCCGATAAGCGAGCTCTGCGAGACATCGAGAGGTTGACAATCAATCATCGCGTATGTATCGCATCAAACCATAAAAAACTTACGATGTCCCGTAGGAACTGAACCGCTGTTCGGAAAAATTGACAGGCTCTTTTATAGGTTTTTGCAAATCGTTCTATCTGATTTGCACGTACCTCTCCATAACCGTCGGCATTTTCACTTCTCTTGTCTATGTTTGCCTGAAACTGGCTGCAGCGTAATGTTTTACACAGGCACAGCGAAAATATTTTGCTTAAAATTTGTTGGCATGTAATAATTGTTAGACTCAATTGAATATTATTTATCAAAATTAATTTTGTAACTTCAATAAATGGTGGCATACCAACAACTTCCCCCTTTGAAAAAGGGGGATTGAGGGGGATTTGTCTATAGGCTGCCACCATTTATTGAGAAGTTACTTAAATTTGACGTTTCTCTTTGAAATTATGAAAAAAAAGCTTCTTGTGATTGAAGATGAAAATTCGGTAGCCAAACAGCTTCGCTGGGGTTTGGACAAAGACTATGAAATCACTATAGCCTCTGACGCAGACCAGGCAAGGCCGCTGCTTGCCTCCGGCGTTTTCCCGGTAGTGACTCTGGACCTTGGCCTGCCACCCTATCCGGACACTCCCCAGCAGGGTTTTGAGCTCCTTGAAGAGATATCTTCCATTGCCCCCCATAGCCGGGTGATTGTCATTACCGGTAACGCAGAGGCCGAAAACGCGGTCAAGGCCATTGCTCTTGGGGCTGCTGATTTTTGCGCAAAACCTATTGATCTGAAAATATTAAAGATCATTCTTTCCCGTACGTTTAAAATTCATGAACTGGAAGAGGCCAATCGTCGTCTCCAGCAACAAAGCTGCCAATGCGGATCACTGTGCGGCATGGTCGGTATTTCCCCGGTGATGACCAAGGTGTTTGAGCGTCTCAAACACGCCAGTAAAACCGATTATCCGGTCCTGATTACCGGCAACACCGGAACCGGCAAGGAGATGGCTGCCAACGCCGTGCACAGCCTGAGTCAGAGGGCCGAGAAACCCCTGATCATCATTAACTGTGGCGCTATTCCGGAGAATCTACTGGAAAGTGAACTGTTCGGCCACGAGAAGGGGGCCTTCACCGGGGCTGCGGCTCGTCAAATCGGCAAGTTTGAACAGGCTGACCAGGGGACGATCTTTTTGGATGAGATTGGAGAACTGCCCCTGCTCATGCAGGTAAAAATTCTGCGCGTTCTTCAGGAATCCACCATTGAGCGGCTTGGCGGAACAAAAACAATTGCTCTGAATGTGCGGGTTATCGCGGCCACAAATATTGATCCGGAAGATGCTGTGAAGCAGGGAACTTTTCGCCAAGATC
>JAGHCC010000351.1 GCA_021160685.1 Desulfobulbaceae bacterium
GCTGCTGGCAGATTTTCTTGGTCGCATCAAGCTGCTGACATTGCTTGTCGCCCGCAGCGGACTCGGCACGTTGAACCATACTCTGCTGAGCCTTGAGGCCCTGCGCAGCCGGGATATCCCGGTATTGGGCGTTGTTTTTTCCGACGCTGAAAATGATGCGGGGTTTGATGAATTGCTTCTTGCCGACAACATGCGCACTATCGCCGAAATCGGCCGGGTGACGGTCTTTGGCCGCATCAAACGGTGCGCTGATTTTACAGAGGCAAGGGAAGAATTCAGGCCTGTGGGACGATTGATTTTGCAAACACTGAAGCAAAAAATAATTCCAGAACTTCAGAGCCAATAAATTGCAAGACGTTATGAGAGGAGGAAGGACTTGATGGGGAAAAGGCGGTCAGGTTGTATGTTCCGGACAGAAAAGCTCATGCATGGTCTGAATCAGCTTCAAAATACGATAATCATTAATCCGATTATAAATAAAGTTTGCATCTTTTCTATAAACAATAATGCCGTGATTCCGCAGGATAGAGAGATGCTGGGAAACATTGGCGTTGGAGGTTTTGACCTCGGATTGAATATCACCAACCGTCATTTCGTTATCCTGCAAAAGGCAAAGAATTTTCAAACGAATGGGATGGGCCATGGTCTTCAACAAACCTGAAATTGCCTCAACGTCTTCATTTCGCACCTGACTTCCGTTCATAGGCATCACTTCGTCATTTTCTTCGTTACTCATAACCGACTTCATTCCAGATCAAGATGATTTAACCCAGCCAGGCTGGAGAAGACTCGCCACGGTCCGATTGTTTTCACGGTAGTCCGTGGGATTTTCACAACAAATTAAACTCCAATCAGATTTATTTTTTTAATCTAATATCCAGAAAATTATTTGTAAAGAAGTAAGTTGCGGCAGGACCTTCCAAAGCATGACGCGACAAAGACCAAAGGCCCGTTGCAGACACCAATGCCCAACCCGGGGTCACCTACCAAGTAACGACAACCTCATCGTCAATGGAGCTTTCCAGAAACATGGCCGCATTGCCGCGATTTACGACAATTTCAAGATAATCCCGACTGCCGAAAAGGGACAACAGTCCCCCCTCGGAAACATCCTCATAGCAGGCTCGGACTCCTGCCACCCGTGTACCGATTTCCACACTAAAACGTGACAAATCACCTAAGTAATCGCCAGGAAGCGTGCTCCGATGAATATTGGTAATCAGATTGCCAAAATGATCAATGGCAATGACGCTGCCGGTCACCTTCCTTTCCGTGATCCGCACTTCCGATAATGGCAACAGAGTGATCTCTTTGTCGGTAAGCCTGGGACCAACTTCGGCCGGGTCCAGCCCGTTTGCCAGGGCGGCGGCCAGGGGAGCAAAAATATCCCGGCCATGAAATGTCCGGCTGACCGACGGCAGAAAAAAGCTGTCGTTGGTTGCCTCGTATATACAACTGTCCCGCTGGTGGACCAGGGAGAGCACACCGTTGTCCGGAGCCAGAAAGAGTTGGTTTCCGGCCGTAAGAAGAATGATTTTTCTCTGACCGCCAACCCCGGGATCAACGACAACGGTGTGGACGGTGCCCTGAGAAAAGTACTGGCTGGCGGAATGAATGACAAAGGCGGCCTGACGGACATCCTGGGCCTTGATTCCATGAGTCAGATCGACAATCCGTGCCCCTGGCGCCCGAGAGAGAATCACCCCTTTCATAACCCCGACATATTCGTCTTCCAAGCCAAAATCGGTTGTCAATGTGATAATTTGCGCCATGCTTGGTTGATTTTCTCTTAAGCTAAATTAAGGCTGAAGGCTTGTAGGCTAACGAACCAGGCTGTGAACAGGAACCAAAGTGACGTTTTCCCGCAATGTATCACGATATTCGGATAACGCCGCAACCGTAGCCGGATAGGGATGGCCGATGCCGATAGCGGAACCGTTTTTCCGGGCAAGACGGATCAGGAGATCAAGCTGCTTTTTAATTTTTTCCTTGTCCTGCTCATTATCCAGAAAAACAGACCTTTTTCCTGTCTTGACGCCGGTTTTTCCGGCCAGTTCATAACCGACGCTTCCGGCTGAGGTCAGGCTGTCCACAAAGAAAAGATCCCGCTCTTTGATGAGTTCCATGAGATACCCCATGGCCTTCCGGTCTTCACTGAAACGGGACCCCATGTGGTTATTGAGGCCAATGGCCATGGAAACGGCGGCCAGATCCTTCTTGAAAGTATCCCCTATTTGCGACTTGCTCATCTTCAGGTAAAGCGCGCCGGGACCCGGATCATATTTTAATTTTTTCGGCTCCATGGGCAAATGCAGAAGTATATCACAGTCACGATCCCCGGCCTCTTTCAGAAGAATGGCCGTATACGGCCCAAAGGGCAGAAAAGAAAAAGTGATATTCATGTCCAGCTCAAAAAGCTGCTCGGCAATGGATTTTTTATAACCGATATCATCTATAATAATGGCGACCCGACCATCTTTTTTTTCCCGATATCGCTGCTTGTAAAGGGCCGGGGAGAGAACCGGCAACGGAGCCAGCGTATCGGCAGGTTCTTCATACATGATCTGGGGCGGTCTTTTATGCACCGAAGCTACTTTTGCCGGCGAAATCTCCGACACGGTACCGGGCTGAAGAAAAATGACAAAAACCGCAGCAGCCATGCTGAACAGCACCAGGCCCGTCAGCAGAACGGGATAGAGCAGGCGGCTGACGAAACTCTTTACCTTCTTTACCTGCTTTGCCTTCTTTTTCTTTTTTGCCGCCATTTATTTCTGCCGGTTCAGGACATACTGAGAAAGTCCCGTCAAGACCTGCCTTGTCCGACTTTCCTGGAAGATATCTAAAGCCTCAACAGCAGTCTCAACCAGGGTTTCGGCCATCTCCCTTGCGTAGCTGAATCCCCTATATTTTTCTATCATCATGCGCACTTCTTCAAACCGGGCGGCCCGTTTATCCTTTTCCTGATCAAGCAGATCGAGAAGAAAAGTGCGGTCTTCGCCCTGGGCGTTGTTGACAGCGTGTATCAATGGCAGGGTCATTTTCCCTTCCAGAAAATCATTGCCAACACCCTTGCCGGTTTTTTTCTCGTCGCCAAGATAATCAAGCAGATCATCAACCACCTGAAAAGCCAAACCCAGGGCATCACCATAGAGCCGCAAAGCCGCGCATTGTTTTTCGTCGCCTCCCTTCCCGAACAAACCGCCAACCTCGCAGGCCGTACCGATCAGGGACGCGGTTTTGCCGCGCAACACAGCAAAATAATTTTCTTCTGAAAGACGCTTCTCGCCAACGGTCTGCATCTGCAGGAATTCGGCCTCGATCATATCGGTAATGGCTCCTCCGATGGCCGCCTGGATGCGGACGCCACCGATCTCCCCGGCCAGGGTCATGGCCCGGGCATGGAGAAAGTCACCGGCCAGAATGACCGGAGTAACCCCGAACACTGAATTGGCTGCCGGCTTACCCCTCCGCGTCTTGGCATGATCAATCACATCATCGTGCAGCAGGCTTGCTCCGTGCAGATATTCAAAAACAGCGGCCAGCCGGTAGAGATCTTCCGGCGCCTCCAAATCCTCTTCCGCGGCAAATCCCTCTGGAATTTTTTCAATGGCGCAAAGGCTGGCGCACAAAACGGTCAAAAGAGGCCTGATCCTTTTCCCGCCGTTGAAAAGTGCGTAATGGATCACTTCCGACAAAAGAGAGTTGCCAATGGCCTCAAACTCATGGCCCATGGTATCGTCAATTCTTGCTGCCTCGGGTTGCAGCAGAGTGAGTAAGTCCTTGTTCACTTCTGTTCCTCCATATTACCCAATCATGGGATGACATCACCCAAAATTTGAGCAAACTCCTATTCGGTAAGCGTTTACCAGTGCCTTAGATTTGTTCGTTTAGAC
>JAGHCC010000049.1 GCA_021160685.1 Desulfobulbaceae bacterium
ATTACAATCTAAGTATAATTTAATTAACAACCACCTCCCTGGTGGAACATAAAAGGAGCCTTTCACATGACTACAGGAAAAAAACTTTGTGCTTTTCTGATTTTTACGTGCCTGTTTCTGCCCCTGCTTGCCCAGGCCAAGCAGTCGGACACACTCAAAAAACAAATACTCATTGACCAGAAAAAGGCGGTGGTCATGAAAAATATGGAGTTTACCAAAGAAGAAGGGAAATTTTTCTGGCCTGTTTTTGAAAAATTTCAGGAAAAATTGTTCCAGGTGGACGAACGAGCCGCCAAACTAATGATCGCCTATGCCTCTACCTACAAAAATTTGACGGACGATCAAGCCGAAATAATAGTAGGTGAGTATTTTGATATCCGAAAGAGCCGCTTAAAAATCCTCGACAAATACGCGCTCAAACTAGCCGATGGCCTGCCCGCTAAAAAAGTACTTCGCTATCTTCAAATCGAAAACAAGATTGAAGCCAGTGCCCGCCATGAAGTGGCCAAAGCTATCCCTTTGGCAAAGTGAGCAAAGGGAATTGACAGTTTTCCAAGAGGCTGTCTGAGAATGCTCATTCCTGGACAACCTCCTTCCGGAAAAAATGAAGCAACGGGGGCGATAATGGAGAAATCAAATTCTCAACACAAAAACATCCAAGGCCCCCTTGCGGAGATCCTCCAGCAAACCAGATCTCTCATCGCATTTCATCAGAACATGGGACTGAGCTACCCGCTTACCCCGAAAATCAAAAATTTTCTTGAGTCCGCCGGCCCGGACATCTGTAAGGCAAATAAAAGACCAAAGAAAACAGCAAAAAAAAAGCAATCATCCTCCCCGGTCGAATCGGCAATCACCTTGGCAGATGTCCGGCGGGAACTTGGCGACTGCAGGCGATGTCCCTTGCATGGGAGCCGGAAACATCTCATTTTTGGTTCTAAGGATGTCACTCACGTTCCCCTGTTTATTGTCTGCGATCCCCCGACCAGGGAGGATGAGAAATCAGGAAAACCGATCAGCGGCATGGCGGAAGAACTCCTGTTAAAAATGCTTGCGGCCATCGGCCTTGATCTAAATAAAGTGTACATCACAAATATTGTCAAGTGTTGTCCTCCCGATGTCAGGCCGGCCACGGCCCAGGAGATTGGAACCTGTCAGCCTTTTCTGGCGCGCCAGATTGAGGCTGTTTCACCCAAGATCATTTATGCGCTGGGTCCCCTTGCCGGCCGAAGCCTTCTCAAGACCGAGGCTCCCCTTCTCAGGCTGCGGGGAAGATTCCACGAATTTCATGGCATCAGCCTCATGCCCTCTTACCATCCCGACTTTCTTCTCAGGCATCCGGACATGAAAAAACCGGCCTGGCACGATCTGCAGATGATTCAGCGGAAAATCGCTGCCCTTAACGTACCTCAATAAGGTGGCAACATAAACAAATCCCCCTTAATCCCCCTTTAATAAAGGGGGTGGTTGTCAGTAGCCACCACTTATTGAAGTTACCCCTTAACCTCTGAGCCGAAGCAACCTGTTTTGCAAAACAACATCACGTCCACATTAGAACAAGTCTTTGGCTTTGAAACTTTTCTCCAGGGACAGGAAGAAGTGATCAGCCGCATCCTGGCCGGTCACTCCACCCTGGCTGTTTTCCCCACCGGTCAAGGCAAGAGCCTCTGTTACCAGTTGCCGGCGCTGCTTCTTGACAACCTCACCCTGGTGGTATCGCCGCTCATGGCGCTGATGAAAGATCAGGTTGACTTTCTTGTTTCCAAACAAATAGCTGCCGCCCGGCTGGACTCATCCCTGGGGGCAGCAGAACTTCAAGAGATATATCAGCAATTACGGCGCCGGGAGCTGAATCTTCTCTATGTGGCGCCAGAACGGTTCGCCAATGAACGATTCCTGGCCCTCATCAGCCAGCTGAGCATATCTCTTCTGGTGATTGACGAGGCCCACTGTATTTCGGAATGGGGCCATAATTTTCGGCCGGATTATCTCAAGCTTGCCGAACTTCCTCAAAGTCTCCATATTCCAGCCGTACTCACCCTGACAGCCACGGCAACCCCCCAGGTGACCGAAGATATCCGCAATGTTTTTTCCATCCGCGCCGAAAATTACATCAATACCGGCTTTTACCGCCCCAACCTGACTCTGAGATTCTCACCAGGTCCGAATCCAGGCAAAACCCTGCTTGCACGGCTCAAAAAACGACCGCCTGGACCTGCTATCGTCTATGTCACCCTGCAGGCTACGGCCGAGAATGTAGCGAAAATGCTTGACGAAAATGGCTTTGAGGCACGGGCCTATCATGCAGGCCTGAAAGATGAAAAACGGCAGCAGGTGCAGGAATGGTTCATGGCCTCGGATTCCGCTATTGTGGTGGCCACCATCGCCTTTGGTATGGGGATTGACAAAAACAATATCTGTTATGTCTACCATTATAATCTACCGAAAAGTCTGGAGAATTACTCCCAGGAGATCGGCAGGGCCGGACGCGACGGCAAAAAATCAATATGTGAACTCCTGGGCGGCAGCCGGGATCTGATCACTCTTGAAAATTTTGTCTACGGTGATACTCCCGAGAACAGCGCCATTTTTAAAATGATCGACCGGATGCTTAAAAAGGATGACCGCTTTTCCCTGAGTGTTTACGAAGAATCTTTTACCTCAGACATACGTCCCCTGGTGGTCAAGACCCTGCTGACCTACCTTGAACTTGAAAAGGTGATTGCCTCCACCGGGCCCTTTTACAGTTCCTGCAAATTCAAGCCTTTAAAAAGCTCCAGTGATATTTGTTCCAAGTTTGACGCAGAACGGGCTGCTTTCCTGAAAACGATCTTCTCCTGTGCTAAAAAAGCACAAACCTGGTTTACCATTGATCTTGACGAAGCCGTCTCGAAAACGGCAAGCAATCGTCAACGAATTATCACGGCCCTGAATTACCTGGAAGAACAGGGGGATCTGGAGCTGAAAGTTTCCGGAATCCGCCTTGGTTACAGACTTTTGAAAAAACTGTCAGCCAGTGAAACGGAACAGCTGAAGGAAAAGTTCGTCTCCAGGTTCAGCAAACGAGAAAAAAATGACATCAAACGATTGCATCAGGTGATCCGGCTTGTTAACCATGATGGCTGCAAGACCCGCTTTCTGCTCAATTACTTTGGCGAAAAATCATCAGACTGCGGCCATTGTGAGTACTGCCTGAACGGCCCGGCAGAGCCTATCAAACCTGTTCAGGCGGAATTTAGCGGAATTGAAGACGAATTAATGGTCCAGGCGAAAAAATTACAAGTCGAATTCCCCGATCATCTTTCTTCGCCCCGGCAACTGGCCCGCTTTTTCTGCGGTATCTCTTCACCCCGCCTGACCCGTGCCGGTCTCCAGCGGCATCCCTTCTTCGGCGGCAAACGAAACTTGCCCTTTGCCGGCGTTCTTGCCTGTCTGAAAAAACAATACGTTCCTATAACCAAAAGTCAGGATGAACCATGAAACGCTGCTATTCTCTGCTTCTCTAAATTCTCTACCTTCTTTACCTTCTCTACCTTCTTTACCTTCTCTACCTTCTTTGCTCCCACCCTTCCCGCTCTCTGCATTCTTGAAAATTTCACTTCTTATCATCTTTACTATTCCCGGCAAAATGCATTTCTTTTACTTTTTTAGCAAAAAAGGCTACTATACAAACAATTTTCGGCAAGCCTCAGAAATACAGTCAACATGACATTGTGCAATTTGCCATTGAAAACAGGAAAATATCATGAAAAACAAAATCAAATTAACTGCCAGCCAGGAAGATTATCTGGAAGTGATCGCCCATATCATTGCTGTAAAAAAAGTTGCCCGGGCCAAGGAAATCGCGACAAAAATGAATGTCAGCCGCTCATCCGTCACAGAAGCTTTCCGCTCCCTGTCAAAAAAAGGGTTAATTAATTACGCGCCCTACGAAGTTATTACCATGACGGATCTCGGCGAGGAAATGGCTAATGACGTCATTTTCCGGCACAATGCATTAAAAGAATTTTTTATTAAAATCCTGGCGGTAGACGAGGAACTTGCCGATTCAGGCGCCTGTCGCATCGAACACACTGCTCCGCCCGAGATTATCGACCGTTTCATTCAATTTGTTAAATTCGTCGAGGTCTGCCCCAGGGGAGGCGCTGAATGGATCAAAAGCTTTGATAAATATTACAAAAAGGGATTCACCGTCAAAAAAGACTGCCGGGAGTGCATCTCCCTTTGTCTAAAAAAAAAGTAACTATTCAGGATAGTTAGGCTGTATGCCAAAGACTATTAGGTTTCGAAATCGACCTAAACCTGTTTTTAAGGGTGTTTCTCGCTACACCGCTCTGCAATGTAACAAGGTCATCTCTTCTACACTCTGAACACCTACAGCTAGTTGAACCGCAGAATGTCGAACAAGAAATTTTGAGTAGCCTGTATAAAAATCGCAGAATCAGCACGATAAGTTTGAATTGCCCACGCACGTCATCCCGGCATGTTTTTAGCCGGAATCCAGAAACTTGCCACACACTCCATCCTGGATTCCGGCTAAGACCATGCCGGAATGACGTTATAATTCTATTGTTGCTTTTAAAATAAATGCCGGTATCTTCACCCCGGTTTCCATGCTGTATAGTTACATTACAAAAATATTTTTTTTATCGTCAATCTTCTTGAAAAGGAGAAAAAGATGGAAGGTGCAATTGAATCCGGATGGTACGACCATCCAAATCTTGGATTAATTAAAATATTTATGAAAGGATCAAGCTGGGCCTATCAGTGTTACTCAAAAACAGGCAAAAAGTCCCTTTCCAGGGAACGTGACCTGGATCAGTGGATCTGGGCTCTGAGCGAACCTGTGAAGATGGATTAAAACTTTTGGATTAGGATGAAATTTCGTAATAGTTCACCAAGGGTTACATAACTTAGGGAAACTCGGAGTGTAAAAGTAAATATTCGGTGGTTTTAGTCACAATTTTGCATTAAGCCGAATATTTATGTGTAAAAGCTTGTCAACACACCACCATTTATCAAAAAATTACAAACAAATGAGAAAAAAATGACCTTAACAAAAAAACTAGGTGCAGAATTTATTGGTACATTCTGGCTTGTATTAGGTGGATGTGGCAGCGCTGTTCTGGCTGCTGCATTTCCAGAGGTAGGGATAGGCTTACTGGGGGTTTCCTTTGCTTTCGGGCTTACCGTATTAACAATGGCATTTGCTATTGGTCATATATCCGGCTGCCATCTCAACCCAGCTGTTTCAATTGGTCTTTGGTCAGGCGGAAGGTTTTCAACTGCTGAACTTGCCCCCTACATCGCGGTACAAGTGGCCGGTGGTCTTGCTGGAGCAGCGGTATTATATGTTATTGCTACTGGACAAGCAGGTTTTGATGTAACAGCCGGCTTTGCATCGAATGGCTATGGAGAGCATTCTCCCGGTGGGTATAGTCTGACTGCCGCACTGGTAACTGAAATAGTTATGACATTTATGTTTCTAATCATTATTTTAGGTGCAACAGATAAACGCGCACCACAAGGTTTCGCTCCTATTGCTATTGGTCTCGGTCTCACTCTTATTCACCTTATCAGCATTCCCGTTACCAATACATCAGTTAATCCAGCGAGAAGCACTGGTGTTGCCATATTTCAGGGAGACTGGGCTGTATCTCAATTATGGCTATTTTGGCTTGCTCCTATCATAGGTGCTATTTTGGCCGGGGTTGTCTACCGATGGTTTGAAACTGAGAAAAATACCTGACATAAAAAACGGAAACAGGACTGCAATGAGTTTCATGTTGAACGCGATTTTCAGGGAAATTACCGGGATCAGCTGGCTGCTGATATTCATGGCTATCGGTCTCGGAGGCTGCGCCACCATTCACTTCGACGACCCAAAGTCGGAGAGCAGCGCATTCGAGGACACGAATGAAACTCACCTGGGTGGCTACGCAGCACCACGGGCTGCAGCCCATCCTCCTGGCGAGTCTGGATTTATTTTGCAGGTCGATGGCGTCGATGCGCTCGCAACACGGCTACTGCTGGCCCAGTGGGCGGAGCGCAGTATCGATACGCAGTATTACCTGATCAGCGCCGACGTCATCGGCGCTTTTTTCATCGAAGCCCTGCTTGATGCTGCCGACCGGGGTGTGCGCGTACGTTTTTTGTTGGATGATATTCTGACCAGTGGCTATGACTCGGGCTTGGCGGCACTTGACAGCCACCCG
>JAGHCC010000292.1 GCA_021160685.1 Desulfobulbaceae bacterium
GTCTGAGGATGATAGTGAATATGTCGGTCTTTGTGTAGAATTTCCAAGCTTGAGCTGGCTATCTAAAACCCCAGAAGCTGCTTTGAAAAGCATACGAAATATTGTGGCTGAAGTCATTAATGACATGAAAGAAAATGGTGAAAAAATTCCCCAACCATTTGCCAGTAAAAATTATAGCGGTAAATTTATAGTTCGTGTGCCACCCGAGGTTCACCGTAATCTAGCTATCCAGGCTGCTGAATCGGGTGTTAGTCTTAATCGTTTAGTAAGTTCTCGCCTAAGTCGCTAATTATATAGAAAATCTCATAACAATTGCATAGAGAGGGGCTGGCAAGTACTGGCGTTTTTTTAAAAATCATACAACGTTTATTACTTCTGCAAAGTTGGCAGCCAGCACTATGGCCAGCCCCTTATCACATGGACGTTAATATCCGTATCATACATTCATCAATCCTCATGAGTGAATCCCCCCATTTGAATAGATGGAAATACCTTTTTCGGCTTGTGCGAACACAATAAAAAAGGCTGAAATTTTCCGTTTAAGCCGATTAATTCCAGTAACCCGAACCGTTTCCTGGAATTTCCGTCTTAGCTAACCCTACACAGTCTCCACATATAATCTGTTTAAATATACGATTCCAGTATGTTAGGAATGCTGTCTGTTTTTAGGCGCGTTTCTTGCGTTTCTTTTATGCTGTTTGTGTTTTGTCAGATGATGAAAGAATTAATATTTATGGAAGGGGGGTTAGTTTTCAGATGGCTGCTTGCTGATTCGCGTGCCGCCATCAAGACGCTGGAGCGAACTCCACCTGCGGGAGGGAGACTGTCTTTTTTAGTTTTCCTCCCGCAGGTGGACTCCGCTCAGCTTGGGCCGTTTTCAATCCAGCGATTAAGCAGATCAGGAATAGTCTCAAGTATCCGCTTGCCTGCCGATGGTTGATCTTACCAATGAACATTTCCGACTAAATCAATTCTTTTTTTCGCTGCAAATAGCGTTGCTCTGCAACTGTTTCCAGTGATCTTGAAAAATGTTACCGGTATTGCTACGTTGTTCCCTTGACTGGAAGGATCTCTTTACATATTGTTTAGTTAGAAGGATTATATTCAAAGAAAGACAAAGCCAAACCTGCCGCAAGACAGGGACGGAAAGCTACGGGTCTTAACTGATAGCCGGGCTGCCTTAGTAAAAGGTAGTTCGGTTTTTTTACGCTCAGTCAAAGGCATTCCATCTCGGGATTTTTAAGCATAAATGTAGTTATACTGAAAAAAAGTTAGCAAAGTGCTTGAGGGTCTTTATTCCTCAAGTCAAGCGTTAGGCAATCGAAAAAGGTGATAGTTATGAAGATTCTTGCCATGGCAGTAGCACTAGTTGTTCTTTCCGTGGGTGAAGCCCATGCAGAAGGATCTGCAGTGCAATCAGGCGCGCTTTATCAAGGAATTGGCAATATAACCTTTGGTTACGATGAAACGGCGTGCCTAAAATAGGCAATTTATATTGCAACTAAATTGCCTAACGCTTCTAGAGGCAGCAAGGAGATAGCAATGCGCCGTGTTTTTGCTGAAGAAACAAGCTTGCTGGCAATTGAAGTCAATGCCAATTCGACAGTAATTCTCCCCGAAAAGTAGCGGCGAGGTGATTGTAAAAAAAAGTAGTTAAAGGAGGTACATAATATGGCAATTAACGCAATCCCGGTGGACCAACGGATAATTGATATCGATTCGCGCCGCTTTGCTTCCATAGAAAAAGCCCTGGTTGAATGTATTACCAACAGCGATGACAGTTATGTCCGGCTGGAAAAGACTGACATACAGGTGACTGGCCAGATTAGAGTCCAATATGAGCGGCATCAGATAGGCGCGTTGCTGGCGGTCGCTGACCAAGCAGAGGGCATGTCTTTCGAGCAGGTCTGCCTGGTTATGACATATGGCGGGGCTCATAGCCCTTTGGCGCGTGGCGAGGCAGGTGGGCGCGGTTATTTCGGTCGTGGCTTGAAGCAGGCAATTTATGGCCTTGGTCACGGCTGGATTGAGACCATTCATGCCGGACGATTTTCTCGTATTGAGTTATTTCGGAGTGAAAATGGCGGCTACCAATATGAGGATGGGGGCGGAGACCGGCTAGCGAATGCGGGAGATTATGAGCGGCTGGGCATTGTTGAGTGCGGAACACAAGTGACCATCGTCATTGAAAATAAACAAGTGAACATATCTCATTTTCAATCCGTTGTTCAGGCGGTGGCAAATAACATCTATCTGCGCGATATTCTGACGCGGCGGAATGTGGAACTGGTGAACATGCAGCAAAGCAAAGAGGTGAAGCACAGCGGACCGGTGCATCATGAGGAGCCGCCTGCCATTGTGCTGCTGGGTCCCGATCAGGCCGGGCACTTCGTGTTTGAGCAAAAAGCGTATCCGTTCACCCTCACCTTGAAGCGCGCCCTGGATGAGGAATTAACATTAAGGGGTGATGAGCGGACGAATGGACTGGTTATCCTATCTGGTATGGTGGTATTTGACTGTAAGCTGTTTGAATATGAAAATCAGGTGGGGACTGAGTACCTTTTCGGCACGGTGCGTTGCCCGGCTTTGATCGAAAAACTCGGCCAGGGCATGGCCATTATCAGCGACGAAAGAGAGGGCTTGAATCGTAAGGATGCCTTTGTGACGGCGTTTTCCCAGGCCGTCAGCAAAATGATCGCACCCTCTGTGTTGGCAGAGCAAGAAAAACTGAAGCATCTGGAGCGTGCCACAGCCTCCAATCGAACCAGTCATATGATCGAGCACCTGCTTCAACGGATGAATCAGGCAGCAATTCATGATATGGGTATCATACTGCCGCCTTACATGGAAACCGCTGACGTTGGTGGGACAGAACATCCGGCTGCACTGCGTTTTACCACGCCTTTTTATTATCGTAAGCTCAATCATCCTTTTCACGTCACCTTGCTGATTGATCTCGATCAGTTTGACGGTGATGAGGTATTAGACTTCGATTATACGTTACCCGACTCCATGCGTATCGAACCTACACCGACAGCGATACCGGTCCGCGAGTTAAATGACAGGCAGCGAATCGAATGGACGGTTGTGGGCGATACAGCTGGGGATCACGGAGGGATCACGGTGCGGGTAGGAAGCTATTGGGCCTTGTGTGAAATGGTCATAGCGGAGCAAGCCTCCGGCCATAGTAGCTATGGCACATCCGGTCATGCCGTGAAAAAAAGGCTGCCACGGGATCATGGTATTGACATGTTCGTTGGGTATGAATTCCGTAACCTGAACAACGAACTGGACAGAGCGGTGTATAGCCCCAAGGAGCGGAAAATCATTATCAACACCGGTGCACCGACCGTACAGCTGTATGTGGATGGCCGGGGACATTTTCGAGATTCCGCCAGGCTACTGCTGGCCGAACTTTTTATGGAGGTGATTTCAGATGAGCTGGCTCGATGCTTGATAGAAAAATCAGGCCATAAAGATAATATCGAAGCCTATCACGTCGCCAAGATGGATATCATTCGCCAATACGGCAGTGATATCCATCTTTCTTTCCTGAACATATGAGTCGATAGCAAGGGTTTGATCACCGGCAAGAAATACCTACAATTTAAAAGGGACATTAAATCAAGTTGGTGAAGAACTTGTCCCAACTAGTAAAAAATGGGGTTAGAAAAATAATTACCGATCAACTTGGGCAGGATGTTTGGGCGGGGTTATTCCTGACAGGTTACTGGCAGACGGTGAGAGAAGCAGGCTTTGCTGGGATTCAAATTGTGGTCCGTCACCTGCTTACGCTAGAGGAATTGGAAGCAATGGTTTGCTGCTCTGGAGAAGAATTTACTCCAACACTGAGAAAAGAAGATCATATTGCTCTGGAAGGTAAGGTGGCTAGCGTTAAGTTCACAGCGATGAAACTGCCTCTTGATGAGGAATCGATTGAAATCGCACCAACAGTCGCCTAATAACACTGATAGATATTGAGAAAAAAGATATGCAGCCAAAAGATGCATTTACGGCAATAAGCACCACAGAAAAAGTTGCCTCGTCCCTATATAAATGGATTACAGGCAATCGCGGCCTAAGGAGAACAGTAGCAATTGAGCTAAAAGAAAATATCGAGCTCATACGCTTATATATAGAAAGTGATGCGGACCCAAAAGAATTAATACCGAAGATCAATGATGATGCTTTTCGCAATGCTCTAGCGGCAGGTTTCAATTTTAATTCGCTAAAGCGATCCAAAATTGGCGCAAAAAGTACGAAAAATACTCCTCAGTTAAAAAAATATCATAGCTGGGAGACACAACGTGTATTCGAAAACGTGTACCAAAAGGTAGCAACTCTTAAACAAGCAGCAACTATTACAAATAGCAAAAAGCCTGTGCGTATAGGTGTTCGGCTGAATAATGTTTTTAAGTTAATGGTTATGCTTGCCATTCATCTTGGTAGCTAAAATACCGAACGAGGCAAATCAACGTGGATAGCTAAAAGCGCGCTCCTATCGTCGATCTACTTTTAGCTTCCGGTTATTTGCAGCTCCGTAGGTTGGGTTAAATGGGCCAAATGGCACAATATTTAATATTATTTCCGTACCGGGATACGGCAATAAAAAATGGGGTAACTCCATAATTAATGCAACCCAACAAATTCGTGAACACCAACACACGAACAACCGGAATCTGCCCTGCGGATGATATACCCTCAACCATGGAAAACAAAAATAACCACCATCGCCCAAACAAAACACGGAAACGTGCCATGATTCGACTTGGTGCATGGCATCACCTCTTTTATGTTGGGTTGCGCCTTATTTCACGGGTGACTCGGGGTAATTTAACAATCGGAAACATGTGTGTGTATTGCAAATTGGGTGGTTTGGCCTCGGCTTAACACCAACCTACGCCCCACCTAACATGGGTGGTTTGTAGAGTTACAAAATAACACAAGTTTTGCTGTTTTTTGTAAGCGTGTCATATTAATCCTGGCAAACCGCCGAGGCTTATGTCTGGGCAAAAAGATGGCACTTCTACTTCAGATTTGATGCTTTTAATCATGATTGAACCTGAAGGTGTAAAGTGTTTGCCCGCCTGCATTGCTTACAAATTTTGCAAGCCGGAGAAAGCAAAACCAAAAATCTGAGCACCATCAAGGACGACAAACTTATTGCCCTTGTCTCGGAATAATGTCCTGTTTCCATGGTTGCTGCGGTAAGTAAGGCCCGGAAACTGGCAGCTGAAAATCAGACAACCTCCCTGATTGTCGCGCCACTGGAAAAATTATCCGATAAATATTTGGCCATGAACAGGATGATTCGAAATGGTAAACTGCTGTTTGTCAGTGATGAAAAATGGCGGAAAGACAACTTGGCAAAGAAGATCAGGCTCCCCTTGTTTATTCCTCTTGAAAATGATTTTGATGAAAATCGAGCTGTTGTTAATCATTAATCACCCTTGAGGGAATCATTACCCTGTTGTATTATTTGTAAATAACCTGAAAATATTTTTCTGCAAAACCATCAAGAATGAGGCAGATATGAAGGCTGTGAATGAATTAAACAATGTCAGGGAGTTTATTGAAAAGACAAAGAATTTTAGCTCTGGCGAACGGGCGCTGATAGCCCATTGTTTAATTTCCTCGCTTGACGCAAGGCAGGAGGAAGGTGTTGATCAAGCCTGGGGCGAATTAGCTGAACGGAGATTCGAGGAAATTGTTTCCGGTAAAGTTGCTCCGGTATCGTGGAGCGATATCAAAAAACAAGTCAAGGCTAGCGAATGATGATGCGGCTGCAATTTCATCCTGATGTATCCAATGAAATTAAAGCCTCGTACAAATGGTATCAACAAAAGGTTGAAGGTCTTGGTGATGATTTTTTGAATGAACTTGAAGCCGCTTACCAGGCAATTGTTGAATTACCGCGTACGTGGCCCAGGTTTCAAAATCATTTTCGCAGGTTCCTTTTCTCCAGATTTCCATTTTCCGTGATTTATCGAATAGATGGATATTCAATCTATGTAGTTGCAGTGATGCGTAACAGCAGAAAGCCGGGATATTGGCTGGATCGTACTTAATTTTGGAAAAATAACAAAGCCGACAGTTATTTCTCTACTTGTGTTTGATGACCAGAAAGCATCCATTGCAATCTAACGGGTTAATATTGGTACATCTAACCTTGTTAAAAACGCTATTTGTCCAAGTTTAACCTTGTCCGCGAGAAGGTCAGATTTGAAATGAGTGAAAAATTCAAAAGTCATTTAACGAGAAGCGGTTGAGCTTCGACCTGCCAGCCCTAATCACTTACCCACCGATGCAATGAGAGATGTCTACTGAGTGTAAGTTTTGATACAGCCTTACTTCAAAACTGTCAGATCAAGTTTGTTCAACTACAGTTTATTCAAGTTATCTCTGTGGTCTCTGCGCGCTTGTGTTTAATTTTTCAGAGAAGAGAGCTTACCGAATCAAAAAGCTGTTCATTTTCCCTGATCTTAGACTCGCTGCCGATGACACAGCAATGGCCTTGCGCCATGGCGTTTTTTATGGGATCGGCAAAAGACGTGAGATCCCGGATCGTGGCAGCCAAAATTTCATCACGTTCCCTTTGCTGCTCCTCATAACTGACATGAGAGATATAATCCCCCGCTGCCCGTTCACCTTTCATGGATGGGGTCAGGGGGGAGTCAAGGCGGCCGATTGTGCCGATGATGTATTTGCGCAGTTCCCGTTCATCCGGTTTGAAATTCCGCAGATAGTCGTGAACCCCATCGTAAATATCAAGGGTTTTGCTTAGATTCGGATCTCGGTAGGAGGAGAAAAACAGCATGCCGTCATGGACAAAACGGCAGGCCGCGCCGTAGGCCCCGCCCTTGACCCGGACGTTATTCCACAGATAATCGGTGGAGAGAATAGTCTGCAGCAATTTTAAGCGGTGATCATAGGTCGAGAAAGTGCCGAGATCCGTACATTTGGCCACATACTGCACCTGGCCTGGAATGATGAAAGCTTCATTTTTCTTTACCAGTGGAATTTTAAAATCATCTTTTTGAATAGCAGAGGATGGGCAGCGATTAACAAGGGCTGCCAGGGCATCTTCAATTCGTGGGCAATCACCGGCTTCGGCGGTGATGCTCGTGAGTGAACCGTTCTGCTGAAACACGGTTTTTGCGACCTGCTGCAGGTTGGTGACAATATCACCTGCCAGCTCGTCAAACCGGTCGTCAAGGTTGGCGATGAATTGGTAAAACGAGATGCCGGCCAGCATTTCATGATAGGCCCAGCGGGCGGACAGACAGGAGGCGGCCCGCCTTCGGGCATAAAGATGACCGGCCTGCATGATATCCATCTCCATCCGGGAGCGGGTCTCGCGGATGATCTCCCGCAGCCGCTTCTGATCGCTGAAATCGCTGCCCAGAATGACCTCGCCCATCAACTCCGTCATTTTGTTGGTGTTTTCCATCAGGCACTTGGATTGGACCGTAAATTTCGGATAGAAAAGCCCGCTTTGCCTGTATTCGCCAATTTCCTGGGCCGCAAAGGCAAGATCACCCAGATGAATATTCAGCTCATTGGCCAGTGACATGTAATCATAACGGTCCGTATCCATCCGCCCCAGGACGGTTTCAAGCAGTCCCAGATAAGGAATCAGTTCCAGCTCCACCCCGGCCGAGTCAAAATAAAGATCCACGTAGGCAATGTTATTGGTAAAGAGCGGGTGAGTGATGGTTTCCACATGAGCGTCTGCCTTTTTTTCAAGGGGCAGCTTTTCCGCCTCCCTGCCGATATCATCAACTTGCAGCAGGGGAATTTGGTCAAGATTTTTACGGGAATCCGGGGTGAGCTGATACTGGCGCAGTTCTTCAGTCTGGCTGACAATCCCGCTGATCTCGTCAGCTGTCAATGTCTTAAGGTATTGATCCAGTTTTTGCTGTAGCTCCTCCTCACGCCTGGAGATCAAACCCTGCTCCGGGGTCAGGGTCACAAGGGAGCCATGGGGATTTTCAAGCAGGAACTTTTTGATCAGATTTTCAAAATAATTATTTTCAGCCTGGTTTTTGATGGCGGCAAGATGCTTGTTAAACCTGAGAGGCTCTAGGGGATCTGCGCCATAAAGCCAGTTGGTCATGCACTGGAGATTATAGACCAGCCCCTTGGGAAAGGAATGATAATCCGCCTCCCGCAGCTTGAATTCCATACCATTGAGCGCGCCAGCCACAAGTTTTTTATTTAGTCCGTTTGCCGCTTCTTTTTCCAGGGTTTGGCGCACCAGATTCCGGAAACGGTCCAGATCGTCGCTTTTGGCATTTTGGACGACGATGGAAAAAACCGGCTGCCTGATCTCGGAATCAAAGACCCCCATGATGTCCTTGCCGATTCCGGCCTCGATCAACGCCCTTTTTAATGGTGAAGCCGGGGTCTGGAGCAGGATACGATTCAAAATAGCCAGACCAAGCACCGTCTCTGTGTCCGAGATTTCGCCGGTAACATAATTCAAGGCAAAAAAGGCTTTGTCCTCCCCACCTTCACCACTGCCCACGGGATAGGCCACTTCCATTTCACTGATCCGGGCAAAAGGTTTCTGCAGGGGGATCTTTGAGGAGATCTTAATGCGCTCGAAATCAGCCAGATGGTTATTTAAAAAGGCAAGCTGTTCATCAAGATCACCGTTGCCATAGAGATAGATGAAGCTGTTGGCCGGATGATAATATGATCTGTGAAAATCGAGGAACTGCTCACGGGTCAGATCAGGGATGTTGTCCGGATCTCCACCCGATTCCACGCCATAGGGCGTATCCGGGAACAAGGACTGCTCAATCTTGCGAAAGAGAATCTGCTCAGGTGATGAAAAGGCCCCTTTCATTTCGTTATAGACCACACCGTTATAGCTGAGGTGATCCTCCGGGCCTTCGAGTTCATAATGCCAGCCTTCCTGGAGAAAGATCTCCGGCTTGCGGTAGATATTGGGATAAAACACCGCGTCAAGATAGACATCCATCAGGTTGAAAAAATCTTTTGTATTGCGGCTTGCCACCGGATAGCCGGTTTTGTCGGAGAAGGTAAAGGCGTTGAGAAAAGTATTCAGCGAGCCCTTTAACAGCTCGACAAAAGGTTCTTTGGAAGGGAATTTGCGCGATCCGCAGAGGACGGAATGCTCCAGGATATGGGCCACTCCGGTGGAGTCCTCCGGCGGCGTGCGGAAAAAGATGGAAAAAACCTTGTTGTCATCATCGTTTGCCAGATGGAGCAGGCGGGCGCCGCTTTTTTCGTGTTCAAAAATCCGCGCCCTGCCGTTGACTTCCTCGACAATGCTTTCTTTCTGTAATATGAAACCGTGCTTTTTTTTTGTCATTATGTAAGATTTGAGGTTCAGGGTTCAGGGTTCAGGGTTCAGGGTTAAGATGGTACCCGTTATTTCAACGGAGGTGTTACTTTAGGACTCAAAAATCTGATTCGGAGAAACTTGAAAAGGATTAATGATGGTTGTTCCTTCTATAACCTGCTCATGTTGCATATCTTCACTGATTAGATAATGGCACTCTGCATGAATTGCCGCTGCAATAATCAAAGAGTCCCACCAGGAAAAACCAAACCTGTCCTGGATCTGCCAGCCTTGCTCGATGATTTTTTTGCCTACAGTGACAGGGCGCCACGCAAGCAGGTTTCTTATATCGGCTCTGGCCTCACCATACGACAAGCCCGGCTGAAGCCGTTGTGTTACGACAACATAATATTCGTTAAGAACCTGGAAGCTTACGCGGCCCGATTCCTTTTTCCATAAATATCTGAGCCAACGGGCCGCTTGCGGCTGTTTTTCCTGCTCTGATGCATCACGAAAGTAGACAAGAACATTGGTGTCGACAAAGCATTTACCGCTCATGGATGTCTTCCCTGGTCGGATATTGTCCCTTTTTTTTGAGAGGCTGGGGCGTCGTCGACAGAAATTGTCTCATGGCGCTCCTGTATCCCTGCTCTTCGAGCATTCTCTGCCGAAGCACCTCTCCTACAAGCTTCGACACGCTCGTATCATGCTTTGCGGCCCATACTCTTGTCCATTTTGCGACTTCTTCCTGCAAGGTAATAGTAACATTTTTCATAGTACACAAATATAGTGCTTCACGGTTTTCGTGTCAAGAAAGCATTGCTTTTTGTAACCGTTCATCGGGACACCGATTTACGGCAACCACCGTCTTGTAAACGTTTACGTTTTTTTGTTTATCCTTTCTTGACACTTGAAGCAGACAGGGGTTACATATCTTCCCAAAAATACAAAACAGATGGTAATGATTTTTTGTCAGTCTCGGTGGTTTTTACGAGACCGGCAATTTCAGAGACACAACATCCGAGAAGAAATCATGACACTTACATTTAAGGCAATAAACCAGGACCCTTATTTCTTTGACCGAGAGGATTTGCAAAAGATAGCGGATGAAACAGCCATTCGCCAAGGCCTTGCCTGTTACAAGGAAAATCGGGTCTTTGACCTTGACTATGATTAGGAAACACTCTGGGCCAAGGTAGAGGATGAAGATGTTGCCGATGTTCCCCTGGATATTGAAATAAAGGTAAGGGAAAGTAACGCTCTTTCATTTTATTGCGACTGTCTTGAGCCGGATGATAAAATGGTCTGCCGTCATCTTGTGGCCGTCCTTTATGCTTACGCCGACCGGTCCGGCGAAACCAACGAACTTTTGAGCGCCACGGACAGCGCGATTAAGGACAGGATGAAAAGGGGCCGATCCGAGGTGCGTGTTGAGTCCATGAACGACGGGGCCTGGTTTGGTGACTGGCGTGCCTCCTCCGTGACTTCCACCACCCATTTTCCCCAAAAGTACCGGGTCACGCTCCGCAGTCTCCATCGCCGGGCCAATTTTTGTACCTGTCCTGATTTTGCCAACAACCAGCTTGGTACCTGCAAGCATATCGAGGCGGTGCTTCATAAGATCAAAAAACATCCTGACTATTTGCAATTTAAAGAACAGGCCGCGCCCTTTTCCTATGTATATCTTGCCTGGGACGTGGATGATGCGCCCCGTATCCGCCTTCACAGACTGATGCCGGCGGGGTCGGGCTCAACCTGCAGAGCGGCTCAGTGCTGGTCAACCTCGATGTCCCCTGGAATCCGGCTGTGCTGGAACAGCGTAACGGCAGGGTTCATCGGCTCGGACAGACAAGAAAAGTTCAGATTATCACCATGGTGGCCGCCAATTCCTATGAAGAGGATGTTCTTGCCCTGGCCCAAAACAAACAGAATCTTTTTGATAATGTGATCGGCGAAGACGGTACGGAAGACGTTGTCGGCGTCTCCAAAAAATTGTTGGAGACCCTGGTGAAAAGTCTGGCAGGGAAAAGTGATGACGAGACTGAAAAAGCCCCCAAACAGCCTGAGGAAGATAGCAAGCCCCGGGAAGATGCCCAACTCACTGGTCGTGATGCAGGAGATAGCAGGCTTGAACAGGCCATAACTCTCTGCATTGAAGAGCTGCAGAATGCTTTTGGATCGCGGATTGAACGGATCATTGGTTCGGGTGGAGGACTTCTTGCCGTCTTGGACCTGGTGAACGCTAAGGATGACCGTTTTGCCGCCGATTTATCGGCTGAGGTGCCGGTGGCGGATTCTCATACCTATTATGATGCCGCTGTAAACAGGGATGAAAGTAAAAAAACGTCCCGACTGGCGGCCCTGGCAGCTGAGAAACTTAAAGCGGCCCAGGTTCTTGTGGAACAGCAATGTCCGGATTCCTCCGTGGAGCTACTTCTGTCCGCTCTGCTGGCAGCGGCTTCCGACCGGGCCGGCCTTGATCACTCAATTGCTCCCCGGGACGCTGGTGTCTGGATCTATGGCGAAGCGTTGCCCAAGGGGATTTTGAATCAGGACGAGACCGCCCTGATCATGCGCGGCATTACCCTGGCCCAGTCCCAATCCGTGCCGGAAAATCTCATAACCCAGCTCATCGACGATGTGGAATCCTTTGTAACGTATGGGTCTTAGAGAATATAAAGTGCATATTTCGTCAAAAGAGGGGAAGAGCCGAACTGAAAACGGCCACAGATGAAAGAAAAGCATCCGTGGCCGTTATGGCATGAAATTTATGGAGAGGTTCTTTTTTCTGCTGAAAAATTACACCTCGCCATTAATAGTTACAATTTTTGTTTTAAAACATAAAGGTAGACACAGATATTGATGACAATTGCCATGGCGCCGAGAACATTCTGTATTTCGTGTGTGAGACCGGGAGGATAAATGACCGGGATCAGGTAATGTTCGATAAAACCGCCTTCATAACCTTCCGTGTCGCTTATATCTCGCAGCCGGTTCTCAAGTGGTGTCAGGGGGCAATACCCGCCCTTGAATTCGATCACCGCAGCCCAGACGGCCGCCGGGAGATGAAGAAGGACACACCATCTTCGCCACAGACAAAGCAGACCTCCCAATATAGCAAAGACGATGAAGAGGAGATGAAAAATGACAATGAGATCTGCAAGGAATCGATAGAGCATTTCCTAAAATGACCCCCCTTCAGAGATTGATGGTTTCGTAAAAGGTTTTAAATCGTCATGCCGAAAGTTTTTTTAATTTAGCATATTGACGTTCTGACAAAAACAGGAAAAGATAGCGGCGTCGGATATCATCAATGACATCCTGTCCAGGTTTTGGAAAGGATGAATCTCGAACTCTAAAGGATTTGAACTTTTCATGCAATTGCCCTGTCTCCTCATTGTAGCTATGATTTGTAAAATTTCCGCTTTCATTCCATCCTCCTTGCGGCGGAGAGAGAAGCGGGCTTGGTGCTTTATTTCTGCCGTTTCGCTTGCTCTTTTGGTCTTCTCCTCCCCCTCCGTCCTGATGGCCGGCGGGGCTATCGATCGGACTCTGGACATTTTCAGCCGGGTAGAAGGTGTAACCCCGCAAGAGGTGGAAGCAAGCCGGGATCGAATAAGCAGCCTTGATTACTCCAACTTAAAGGTGTTCAGGCTTTTATGTACTCTTCCGGACATGACAGGTTCCGAGGCCATGGAACAGCTGGCAGGTCTTGCCAGTGATCCTTTCACCTATGATCATTTCCAGCTCTTTGAGTGCTTTGCCGCCCTCGATGGGATCAACCTGGAGGTTGCCCTGCAGGGATTGGGGGTGATCCGTCAGCTGGCTTTTTCTTCGATATGGGCTGCAAACAGCCTCTGTGCCATCCCGTCTGTCACTCCTGCCCAGGTTCTCGACGCAATAGCCATGATGAGGGAACTCAAGGGGCCGGGCCGCTGGGCCGCCAGGGCATTTTTTGAAATCGAGGGCCAGACTGGGAAACAGGTCATCCAGGGGCTGGCCCGCATAGGAGAACTTAGTGAAGAACAATGCTGGGCAGCGGAGAGCAGCAATAAAATTCAGGGCATCACCGTTGCTGATGCGCTTAGGAACATGGCTTTCATCGGCCGTATCAACGAAATCAATATCTGGGCTGTCCGTTCCCTGTTTCGCCTTCCCGGTCTGACTCCAGCTAAAGCCTCTCATTGGCTGGAGAGTTACTTCGTCAAGCCGGTGGATGAGCATGATTTTCTCTATCAAGCCCTTCCTCCGGTCCCAAAAAAGAGATTGCTGGAGATTTTCCATGAGGCGTCCGAACGTGTCATCCGCCAGCTGAACGCTCTGCATGCGGTTTCCTCCCATAACGGAGAAGAGATTTCCGCAGCCGCACTCCACTCCACCTCTTTTGTCGGGCTTGGCAGGCTGTTTGACAGATTGCCGCACGAGATTTGTCTTGAGTATGGTCCCGGATTTACCACCCTTGCTGATAAAGGCGATCAGGAAGGTGTGATCAGGATTCTGCGTCTGGCAACCAAAAAAGCCCGAACGTATCTGGCAAAACAGTGCAGCGCCGCCAATATCTACATCCTGCTGTCCAGAGTCACGATTTTGTATGACAGTTCCTTCCGCCTCATCCTGATCCCGGAGCTGCAAAGACGGATAGCCGCTGACTATCAGGGAAGCCTGGTCCTGTTTTTGCGGGCTGTTGATCCGGAAAATATTTATGTGGGGAAATTTATTGCCGCCTTGGCTCACAAGGGAAGGCTGGCCCAATTTTTTCCCTCTGATATTGACGGTCAGAAAGAAATTTTGGATCTGGTGGCTGGCTCGGCATTCCTGGATGAAAACAGTCTGATTTTTTTTGCCGCAGCCTTCACACGGCTTGCGGAGGTTGCTCAGCCGGCCGCTTTTCATTTTTTGCTCGACAGAATGATCACCATGGCCGGGGATGACAATATCCTCTTCGCCCGCCAGATCAGGATTATCCTGCAATATTATCTTGAGAATGACCCAGGTTTGCTGGGCAAGAGCAATGCGGAAAGGATCAGAGAGGTGCTGGAGGCCCACGGCACAGTTGCCCTGGGATTTTATGGAGAAACTCCTTTTGTCCAGTGGCGGGAGGACGGGGTCTTGAGCGGGCTGTCCATCTTTCATGGTGACGATGACGGCCGTACTTCTTTTCTTGCCAATTGCCGTTATTTGTCAGCTAATGGTTATTCTCCCAGGCCGGGCAGGCTGTTTTCGGCAAATCAAAACACCGCTGTCGACAATAAGGAGATGGCCGGCCTCCTGTCCGCTTTTGCCGCAGGAGAACCTTCGAGCCTGAATGATCTTTTTGTCCTGCTTCAAGAAAAAGCTTTGGTTGTCGATTTTGTTAAAATCGTCAACTCTCTGGAGATCTGCCATTCCATCTGCGTATTTCGCGACAGCCGGAGCCAGCTGAGGTTAGTAGCGCAATTTCTTGACGGGGGGCATGAGATGTTGATTCACCGGGGTCACAGTTACTGGCTCGAGGATCATCTCCTCGTTCCTTTAAGGCAACTTTTGGAATCCGGGGAAATAAGCCGGGTAAAGCTCGCCGCTAAACAGAGATTTTTGAGCATCGGCGCCTGTGGCGGCATTACGATTTATTCCGAGCTTGTCGGTATTTTTTGTAACAGGGTGGATCTGTTGGGCAGTCTCGGCTCCGGCAGAACCATGATTAATAACATGTATAAC
>JAGHCC010000385.1 GCA_021160685.1 Desulfobulbaceae bacterium
GAAAATTTACAATTATTAAATACGTTATTTAGGGCTGCCTCCCTCTCCCTGGGGAGAGGGTTGGGGTGAGGGGTGTTTCCGTACAGCGGGCAAATGCGCCTTCAATTTCTCCACAATTTCATCAGACACACTTTGACCTTGAATCATACAGCCCAACCGTGACCAGGGGTGGAATAGTCCATGAAAATCGCTTCCTCCGGATGCAAGGAGACCACACTCCGTGCAAAGTTTCTCCAATTTTAATCGAAATGGGGGAGGGTGAGAAGGATAAAAAACCTCTATGCCGGCGAGACCCGCAGTCTGTAGTTTCAGGACCATCCGGACTAAAGATTGAAAAGGCATATTAATGCAAATCGGATGAGCAAGTACAGCAATGCCTTTTGCCATGTTGATCATCTTAATGGCCTGATCTGCGGGCAAAGATTTACGCGGGGTATAGGCACTTCCTTTTTTGCCGAGATATCGGTCAAAAGCTTGATCGGTTGACGAGACAAATCCTTTTTTTACCAGCAATCGGGCAATATGTGGTCGGCCGGTCTGACCTGATTTTGAGATTTTATCCAATTCATCCAGGGATATATCAAGACCAAGACCCTGCAATCTAGCGATAATTTTGTCGTTTCTGTCTTTTCTGGCTTTCTGTATGTCTTTGAGATTTTCGAAAAGGAGAGGGTCTGTGTGATCAATGCCATAGCCAAGAATATGTACCGGGTGAGAATCAAAGCTGGCGCTTAGTTCAATGCCTGTCAAGACCTCTATGTTTTGTTTTTTCCCCTGGACCAGGGCTTCGGCAATGCCCTCGGTCGTGTCATGGTCTGTCAGGGCGATAGTGCGCAGGCCGTATTTTCGGGCCAGCTGGATGATTTCCGCAGGAGTCATGGTTCCGTCGGAATATGTTGAGTGAATATGAAGATCAAAGGACATTGTTCATATATGGAAAAGGTGAAATTTATGCCGATTATAGTTTCTCAGCGCTGAAGGGTTGAAGACTGGTAACCGTTCACCGGCGACTTACAACTTTACGAAAACTGAAGGTTGATATGCTGGAAGCGGCAGATTTTTATTTCAAACTTCAGCTTTTTACCTGAGCACCTGATCTGTTTCCCAAAATTATGATTATACCATGAGAAAGGGCCGGGGTAATTTTTTTTAATACGAAACTTATTTGTGTGATATTATATGAAAGGCGTGAAGAAAAGGTCAAGATACGTGAAAGGCTTGAAAAACTTTTTTTCAATATCTCGAAGTTTGAATTTTAGATTTGAAATTTAACTATTCAAGTTGGGCTAAATAAATATCCCGACCACTATAATGTAACTGTTTAGCAGTGCCCCAGATGTGTTCAAGCAGGCTTGCGAGGAATAGCCTATCTATCTGAGTAAGCCTGATCGGACACAGGTGGGGTGCTGCTGAACAGTTACTGAATTTTAACATTTTGGAGGCGTTTAATGGCTCAGATTGATGCCTTTTTTAAGCTGATGAATGAACAGGGTGCATCCGATCTTCACATGGTGTCCGGCCAGCAGCCAATTTTACGGATTAACGGCGACATGGAGAGGGTTAAGTATAAGGAGTTGGAGAACGATACTCTCAAGGCCATGCTTTATGAGATCGTTTCCGAGGACAAAACCAAACATTTTGAAGAAACCGGCGATGTTGATTTTGGTTATGAAATACCGGGTCTGGCCCGTTATCGTGGTAATTTGTTTCAACAAAAATATGGTATCGGCGCTGTTTTTCGGGAAATTCCCAGTGATATTCTGACCTGTGATCAATTGCAGCTGCCTTCAATTGTAAAAAAACTGGCCAGTCTTCCCAAGGGCATGGTCCTTGTGACAGGCCCCACCGGCAGTGGTAAATCGACAACCCTGGCCGCTATTGTTGATGAAGCGAATAAGACCAGGGCCGACCACATCCTGACCATCGAAGATCCCATCGAGTTTGTCCACAAAAGCCAGAAGGCCATTGTCAATCATCGTGAGGTCGGCCTGCACACCCAGAGCTTTTCCAATGCGCTGCGCGGTGCCCTGCGCGAGGATCCGGATATCATTCTCGTGGGCGAGATGCGTGATCTTGAAACTATTTCCCTGGCCATGGAAGCGGCCATGACCGGTCATCTTGTCTTTGGAACCCTGCATACCTTGAATGCCGCCAAAACAGTGGACAGAATCATTGAGATTTTCCCCACCAGCCAGCAGGCCCAAGTTCGTTCGACCCTGGCTGATGCCTTAAAAGCTGTTGTCTCCCAGACTCTTTTTAAAAGGGTCGATGTGAAAGGCCGTTGCGCCGCCCTGGAAATCTTGATCTGCACCCCGGCTGTGCGCAACCTGATCCGTGAAGCAAAGACCTATCAGATTCCTTCCGCCATGCAGACCGGTAAGAAATTCGGTATGCAAACCCTTGATGATGCCATTTTAGAACATCTTCAGAACAACCGGATTTCGGCTGAAGATGCCTATACAAATTGCATTGAAAAAAGCAAATTCGTCCAATTTCTTAAAAAACCGCCTTCTGATTTTACCGATATTTGATGAACTCGTAAAAAGTTTTTTTGGTAAAAGTTTATCC
>JAGHCC010000474.1 GCA_021160685.1 Desulfobulbaceae bacterium
GAACTTTTATGAAGCCATTAATATTAATAGGACTTATTGCTGGATTAAAAATAAATTGGCAAGGATATAATTTGTTAGAAGAATTTGCTTTAAAGAAGTGATTCCTTCTTAAACCAATCATTTATTGCTGCCAATGCTTTTTGAGACCGAAACGGGCCGCGCTCTCTTTTAGGCATTTTTCTGCCAATGGGCGGGAAAAGACCAAAGTTGATATTGGAAGGTTGAAACCGTTTGATTAAGGTTTCGGTAAGATGGATGATGAGAGCCCCGAAAGCAGTCTCGGGCGGTGGGACAACCGGTTGTTCATTTTTGTTGAGACGAGCTGCATTGATACCGGCCAGCAGCCCCATGGCAGTTGATTCCACATAGCCCTCAACGCCTGTGAGTTGTCCGGCAAGGAGGAGATTCTTGTTTTTTTTGCATTGCAGAGTAGGTTGCAGCACTTCAGGGCCACAGACAAAGGTGTTGCGGTGAATGCTACCCAATCTGGCAAACTGTGCCTGCTCCATGCCGGGAATCATTCGGAATACCCGTTTTTGTTCGCCATAGGTCAATTTGGTCTGAAAACCTACCATGTTGTAATGGCTACCTTCCCTGTTTTCCATTCTCAGCTGGACAACCGCATAGGGGTCATGGCCGGTCCGGGGATCCGGCAGACCAACGGGCTTCATTGGACCGAATCGCAGGGTATTATCACCACGCTCCTGCATTACCTCGATAGGCAGGCAGCCTTCAAAGTATTTTTTCTTTTCAAATTCTTTAAGGGGAACTTTTTCCGCCGTGGCCAGGGCCTGGATGAAATTGTCATATTCATCCCGGTTCATGGGACAGTTGAGGTAATCACCCGGTCCGTCATCGTAACGCGATGCCTGATAAATGATATCGCGATTCAGGGAATCGGCCTCGACAATTGGGGCAATGGCATCATAAAAGGAAAGATTTTGCCCAGTGAATTCCTGCAGGGAAGAGGCAAGAGGGCTTGAAGTAAGTGGTCCGGTGGCAAGGATAGTCAGGTGGTCCGTGTCGGCGTCATCGGGCAGACGGGTGATCTCTTCACGGATAACTGTGATTAGTGGATGAGAGTTGATCTTTTCGGTGATGAAAGAGGCAAAAGAATGGCGGTCCACGGCCAGGGCTTTGCCGGCAGGCACGGAAGTGGCGTGAGCAGCCTGCATGATGAGAGAATCAAGAAGCCGCATTTCCTCTTTCAGCAGACCCACCGCAGAATCGGGGTTATCGGAGCGGAAGGAGTTGCTGCAGACCAGTTCCGCCAGCATCTCGGAGGAGTGGACCGGGCTGAATTTCAGCGGTTTCATGTCGTACAGGATAACCGGGCAATCTCGTTTAGCAATCTGCCAGGCCGCCTCGCAGCCTGCCAGGCCGCCGCCGATGATGGTTATCTTGGTCTCAGTCATGGAAATGGATCTCCTGGAAACACATTTTTATCAAGTCTCCGAGGAGATCAAAAAAATTGAGTCTCTAAAACCCCATAGCCGTCAAGCTAAGAAAAATTTAACAATATATTAGTTGGTTATACCCCTGTAGGAGCAATCCCGCAATATTAACGTTATTTGTCTTTAGCTTGACGGCAATGCCTAAAACCCCCCTTTGAAAAAGGGGGGCAAGGGGGGATTTTTTATTAGTTGAACATACAGCGAGGTAGCAATTTCAAGTGTTACGGAATACTACAACCCCAGTTCTTTTTTGATGGCGTCAACTACGATATCGCTTGAAGTGCCGGTGATATTGTGGAATTTGCCTTCTTTTTCGTAAAAGCCGACCAGGGGGGCGGTTTTTTCGTTATAGACGTCAAGGCGGTGACCGATGGCTACCTCGGTTTCGTCGGCCCGCTGGACAGCAGGGCTGCCGCATTTATCACAGATTCCTTCTTTTTTGGTAGGATTACTCTTGATGTTGTAAATGGCCTGACACTCGGGATTTTCACAGGTTCGTCTGGTGCAGAGCCGGTCAAAAATCACATCACGGGGCACGTCGATGTTAACCACCATGTCCAGTTCAATATTCAGTTTTTTCAACAACTCCTTCAAGGCCTCGGACTGGGGGATGGTGCGAGGGAAACCGTCAAGCAGGAACCCTTTTTGGCAATCCGGCTCCTGGAGCCGTTTTTCCATAATACCCATGATCAGCTCATCCGGTACCAGGTCACCCCGGTTCATGTAGCCGTCGGCCTCCTTGCCCAGATCGGTTCCGGCCCGAACAGCACCGCGCAGAATATCTCCGGTTGAGATCTGGACGGAACCATCAATGGCAGTGAGTAATTTGGCCACGGTTCCCTTGCCGGCGCCTGGTGCGCCCAATAATATCAGTTTCATTTTATTCTCCTGTTTTTAAATGTGATATGAACGTCTCTTACGGGTCTCAAAATGGACACGGAGATAAATAAGGAAGCATAACTCTGTGTTCTCCGCAGCTTTATTCCATGCTTAAGCCATAGAGATAGTTGAGCTCTTTGTAGGAGACAGGTATTAATCCTTTCAAAAATTGAACACGATATTATACACAATTTTTTATATCTAAGAAATCAATTTTTGGGAATTTTACTAAAAAAGAGCCTACCGAGGTGAACTGCTTGCAGTAGTTATAAAAAAAAAGCCGGCGATGAAAAGGCGCCGGCTTTTTAAGATTCCGGTCAGGGAATCAGAAAGGAGAGAAAAATGAAAAAGAAAGTCTTAATGACTGCTTTTAATAGTGTAGACCCGTGGCAGAAAAAAGTGTTCCAAAAAAAGATTTTTTTTATTTTTTTATGACACCGTTCTTTTTTGTACCCGTTCACCACTCAAACTCTTCGAACAGTTCATTTTATTACGTACAGAATAAAGTGCGGCTCTATCGATTTTTGGCTTCAGGCCTTCTCCAGGTCGGGGAAAAAAGATACACCACAATCGGACCGGCAGCAGCTCCCTGTGGTGTGAAACCATAGGCCAGCCCTCCTCCGATAATAAGAGCTGCAACAATTTCAAAAATAGTCATGTTGGGTAATACCCGATTAAAATGAATCCAGTGTGTTTTGAAGAGACACATAAGGAAAGCGGCAATTGCCAGCACCAGCAAACATATAACTGGTTTGCCAAGTAAAACTGACGATACAACCAGCCATGCCCCGGCCGGACTTGGGAATCCCCTGAAGAAACCTGCTGGAGTTCTATCCTTGGAGCAGCCATAGTC
>JAGHCC010000025.1 GCA_021160685.1 Desulfobulbaceae bacterium
ATCAAAAAGAGATCAGGGAGCTTGAGAAAAAAGAAGTGGAACTGCAGGTTCGCTATGAAGAACTACTACAAAAAAGTTCCGAAAATATAGCATTTTTGCAGAATGGTCGCCGGGAAATGTCTGACAGCTTCAAGGCCCTTTCCTCCGATATTTTGAAAAACAACAGTCAGTCTTTTCTCGAACTTGCTCAAACAGCCATGACCTCCTTCCAGGAAAAAGCCAAAGGCGATCTGGAGCTGCGCAAACAGTCCATCAGGCAAATGGTCTCCCCCCTTCAGGAGTCACTGCAACGGGTAGATGAACAAATTCTGAAAATCGAAAAGGAGCGCATCAGCGCCTATGCCGGACTGACCGAGCAGGTCCGGTCCATGGCAGCCTCCCAGGTCAGGCTGCATTCCGAAACCGAAAATCTTGTCCACGCCCTGCGCACGCCAACGGTACGGGGCCGTTGGGGAGAGATCCAGCTCAGGCGGGTTGTGGAAATGGCCGGCATGGTGGAATACTGTGATTTTATTGAGCAGGAAAGCGTTAAAACGGAGCAGGGCAGCCTGCGGCCGGACATGGTTGTTAAACTGCCGAACAAAAAAAATATCGTTGTTGATTCCAAGGCCGCCCTCCAGGCCTATCTCGAAGCAATAGAAGCAGAAGATGAGCAGAGTAAAAGAGCAAAATTAAAACAGCATGCCCGCCAGATCCGCACCCATCTCAGCCAACTTGGCTCTAAATCATACTGGGAGCAGTTTAAGCCGACGCCTGAATTTGTCGTTCTTTTCCTGCCGGGAGAAAATTTTTTCAGCGCCGCCCTGAAACAGGACCCGGAGTTGATCGAATTCGGCGTGGATCAACGAGTCATCCTGGCAACACCGACCACCCTCATCGCTCTGCTGCGGGCCGTTTCCTATGGCTGGCGGCACGAGAAAATCTCCGAACATGCGGAAATCATTGCCGGGCTGGGCAAAACACTCCATGAAAGATTGAGAATCATGACCGGCCATTTTGCTGACTTGCGTAAAAATCTTGACCGCAGCGTGGAATCATATAATAAAGCAGTTGGCTCTTACGAAAGCAGGGTGCTGGTTGTTGCCCGTAAATTCAACGAAATCGACACCTCCGTGGTCAAAGCCATCGAACCCCTTGACATGATCGACAGAAATACACGTGTTGTTCAGGAAAAAGAAAACTTCGAATGAAAATTCATAATGATATAACGGAAACAATCGGCTCCACCCCCCTGGTCCGGCTAAACCGGATCACCGGCAACAGCGGGGCCGAGATTGCTGCCAAACTGGAATCCTTTAATCCAGGCGGAAGCGTCAAGGATCGAATCGCCCTCAGCATGATCATCAAGGCCCGTCAGGACGGCTTACTCCGGGAGACAAGCACCATCATTGAGCCGACCTCAGGCAATACCGGCATCGGCCTGGCCTGTGCGGCTGCAGCCTTTGGACTTCGCCTGATCCTGACCATGCCGGAAACCATGAGTGTGGAGAGAAGAAAACTGCTTGCTCTGCTTGGGGCCGAGGTTATCCTGACACCGGGTGACCAGGGGATTCAAGGCGCGATTGACCGCTCTTTTGAGCTGGCTGAAACAATTCCTGAAGCCTTTATCCCTCAACAGTTTACCAATCCGGCCAATCCCGACGCCCATCGCAAGACAACGGCCGAAGAAATCTGGAATGACACGGATGGCCGTATCGATATTCTGGTCGCCGGCGTTGGCACCGGCGGCACCATCACCGGGATTGGCGAGGTAATCAGGGAACGAAAACCCGAGTTGCAGATCATTGCCGTTGAGCCGGATGAATCAGCCGTGCTTTCCGGTTCTGCTGCCGGCCCCCACCAGATACAGGGCATTGGCGCGGGCTTTATTCCCGATGTCCTGAATCGGGATATCATCGATGAAGTCATCCGCGTTTCCTCCGGTGAGGCGATTCGTACCGCTGCGGACCTGGCAAAGAAAGAGGGCATCCTGGCCGGCATATCATCAGGCGCCGCCCTATGGGCCGCTTTGCGGATTGCAGAAAGAGAGGAGAATAACGGCAAGCTTCTGGTTGTTCTATTTCCGGATACCGGAGAGCGGTATCTCTCTACCAGCTTGACAGACACTGTTTGATAGAATAGTTTTGGATAAAATCCATTTTCACCATAAACCAGCAGGACTGGATACGAAATTTATCAAAATGAAGGAGTCGGATAAATGAAATTAGGGATTAATGGTCTTGGCCGCATTGGCAAACTGAGCTTGTGGCATCATGTAGGCAGAAAACATTTTTCCGGGATTGTGGCTAATACAGGCCGGGAAATAGGCAGAAGCCTCGAAGATCTTGCAGCCTCAATCGAACGTGACAGCTCATACGGCCGGCTGGGTACTTATCTGCATGGCTTCAATGGCGGCCGCATGGTGGAAAATCTCAATAATGATGCCGGAACCATGACGGTCAACGGTGTCCCGGTTAAGATCCTGCGTGAAGCGCGCAACCCGAAAGACATCAAATGGAAGGAAAATGATGTCCGCCTGGTTGTCGACACCACCGGTGTCTTCACCGACCCCACTGCTCCATCCGACACCAAATGGGGCGCCTTTCGCGGACACATGGAGGCAGGTGCGGAAAAGGTGCTTCTGTCGGCGCCTTTTAAAATTAAATCCCAGGGGTTAAGCATGCCGAATGATGCTGTGACCACGGTCATGGGCATTAATGATGAAGACTATATTCCATCCAAACACTGCCTGATTTCCGCAGCTTCCTGCACAACCACCTGCTTGTCCTACATGTTGAAGCCTCTGCTGGACCAGATTGGCGCAGATCATATCTTGAGCGCCTCCATGGTCACGGTTCATGCCGCAACAGGCAGCCAGAAGGTTCTTGACAGCCTGCCCAAGACAGGGGCTTCGGATCTGCGCAAAAACCGCTCAATCCTGAACAATATCATTCTTACCACAACCGGTGCGGCCAAGGCCCTTCGCCTTGTCATCCCGGAAATGGCAAATATTGGTTTCATAGCGGAATCAGTACGAATTCCCACCTCAACCGGCTCCCTGATCGTGCTGGTTCTGAACCTGCAGGACGAACTGAAAAATCCTATCAAGCGTAAGAAGATCAACTCAATTTACCGGGAATTCGCAGAGACATCCAAGTACTTGCAATACACGGAAGAGCAGAATGTCTCATCCGATATTATCGGCACTCCTTTCGCCGCAGCAATCATTGAGGGAACCGAAACTCATACCCGAACTGCGGCGATCAGAGTCAACCTTGAAAACCTCGGCATCACCACCGGACCTGATCAGTCTGTTATTGACGTACCTGTCACCCAGGCCGTCATTTATGGCTGGTATGATAATGAGCTGGGAAGTTACACCAACATGCTGGCCGACCGGACAGTTTCCATTGCCGAGTCTATGCTGTAGGCGGTGGCTGATGGTAACAAAATCTTGAAAATCTCAAGAGGTATCCGTTGTGAAGAATATTAAAGATCTTGACATCAATGGGAAAAAAGTACTTATCCGGGTCGACTTTAACGTACCTCTGGATAAAGACGGAAATATTACTTCCGACATGCGGATTCGCGGGGCTTTACCCACCATCAACTATGCCCTGGCTGAAAACGCGAAACTGATTATCTGTTCCCATCTTGGCCGCCCCAAAGGCCAACGCAAAGAAGAATTCAGCCTGGCTCCCGTTGCGCAAAGGCTCTCCCAGCTGATTTCCCGAGAGGTGAAACTGGCGCCCGACTGTATCGGCAAGGATGTGGAAGATATGGTAGCGGGAATGGCAGACGGAGATGTGATTCTGCTGGAAAACTTACGTTTTCATAAGGAAGAGACGGAAAACGACCCGGATTTTTCTCGCAGTCTTGCCGCCTTGGCTGATGTCTATATCAGTGATGCCTTTGCCGTCTCCCACCGAGCCCACGCCTCGGTGGTCGGGGTACCCGGATATCTCGACCAGTGTGCGGCCGGCTTTCTGCTGCAAAGAGAAATGGATTTCTTCCATCGAGCCGTTAAAAATCCGATCAGACCACTGGCCGCCATTATTGGCGGAGCTAAAGTTTCCAGCAAACTGGCAGCACTCAGAAACTTGATGGATAAGGTGGAGATACTGATTATCGGCGGCGCCATGGCCAATACCTTTTTAAAAAGTCAAGGAATGGAAATCGGCAAATCTCTGGTTGAGGAAGATCTACTGGAAACCGCATCTTCGCTCATTGAAAAAGCACGAAAAAAAGGGGTCAAACTCTACCTGCCGGTTGATTTTGTCGCAGCGGAAAGTTTTTCCGATGTTGCGGAAAGCAAGGTGGTTCCCGTCCAGGAAATGCCGAAGGACTGGATGGCTCTTGATATTGGCCCGGCAACCGCCACCCTGTTTTGCGAAGCGCTTAATTCGGCAAAAACCATTCTCTGGAACGGCCCCATGGGTGCTTTTGAAATGAAGACCTTTTCCAGAGGCACCATGACCCTTGTTCAGAAAGTAGCCACCTCCCATGCCCTGAGTATTATCGGTGGAGGCGATACTGATGCTGCTGTCCAAATGGCGGGTTGGGCGGATGAGATTTCCTACATGTCCACAGGGGGCGGCGCCTTTCTGACCCTCATGGAGGGCATAGTCCTTCCGGGTGTCGCCGCATTGGAATAAAGTTTGTTGTTGGTTGCGGACAAAATGTAATGGATTGTTTATTTAAAAATTTAATCATTTCTTCCGGCAAAGCCGGATTAGGGAGAAAATCATGAACCGCAGACCTCTGATTGCCGGAAACTGGAAAATGCACCTGACTATTGCCGAGGCTGAAGCCCTGGCCCGGGCCATTGTGAGCGGCGGAATCCCCGCAGACCGGGACGTAATGCTGGCGCCTCCCTACACTGCCATGGCGGCGGTCAACAAAGTCCTGCAGGATTCGCCGGTTTTTCTTGCTTCACAGCATAGCGGCTGGGAGGATAAAGGGGCCTTTACCGGTGAAATTTCGCCGGTGATGTTAAAAGATGCGGGCTGCTCCATGGCTATTATCGGCCATTCGGAACGACGGCATATTTTCGGAGAAAGTGACCAACATGTGAACCAGCGTCTTACCGGAGCCCTGAGACACGGCCTTGTCCCCATACTCTGCATCGGTGAAACCCTGGAGGAAAGAGAGGCGAATCAGACATTTAATGTTCTGGAAACCCAGTTGCGTGGCGGCCTGATCGGGGTTGCTTCAAGTGAGGCGGACAAACTTGTCATCGCCTATGAGCCGGTCTGGGCGATTGGCACGGGTAAAACAGCCAGCGAGGACCAAGTCCAGGAGGTTCACGCCTTTCTTCGCACCCTTTTGGAAAAGATGTACGAAAAAGATATTGCTAGCCAAATAAGAATATTGTATGGTGGCTCGGTCAAACCTGATAATGTAGACGCACTCATGTCCCGTGAAGATGTGGATGGGGCGCTGGTGGGCGGCGCTGCATTGCAGGCGGAATCATTTATTCGTATCATTCACTTTAACCAATAAGCGTGTGAGCGCTTAATTTATTATTTAATGCACACAATACTGATTGTCATTCATGTCTTTGTCTGTTTTTTCCTTGTTGTGATTGTGCTTCTGCAGCACGGCAAGGGAGCTGATATGGGCGCAACATTCGGCGGTTCCAGCCAGACCGTTTTCGGCACGGAAGGCCCCATGCCTCTGTTAAACAAAGTAACCACGGGGTCAGCTATTGTCTTTATGGTCACGTCCCTCTCTCTTGCTTACCTGTCATCTAATATGAGCACAGGTTCAGTGATGAGTGATCTGGCAACTCCAAAACCGGCCGTAAACGCATTGGAACGGGCTGTGGAACCGATTCCGCAATCTGATGTCCAGCTGGGAACGGAACAGGCTGCTCCGCAAGCAGTTGAAGAGACTGTCAGCGAAAAAGCTACAGTTGAGACTACAACAGACAGTCCTGCAACGGATTTCGAAAAGAAAATTGTCGAGGAAAATAAAAAAGCAACAACTCCCGTTGAACAGAAATAAAATTTTGCCGAAGTGGTGGAACTGGTAGACACGCTGTCTTGAGGGGGCAGTGACCCACGGTCGTGCGAGTTCGATTCTCGCCTTCGGCACCATTTAGTAAAAACAGGCATTTACGAGTTATTCGTAAATGCCTGTTTTGTTTTATGGCTTTTTTTTAGGCTCATCTGGGCAAGTAGAGACTCTTCCGGTCATAAACAAATTGCTGGAATTTGAATAATTTTATCTGCTAAGATCTCTACTTTCTCGGAATTGTTTACCAGGAGTCCAAATTTAGCCCCTGTATCCTGAATAAAAGATTTCAGCGGAGCAATCATACGCTGGTTTATCTTGTGCCCCAATTTTATCTCAATGGGGATAAAACCAAAAGGTCCGTCAATAATCAGATCAATCTCCGATTTGTCGCGGGTCCGGTAAAAATAAAAATCAATGCCGGCTGTTAAAGTACACTGAAAACCTCTGATTATTTCCTCAATAACGAAGGATTCAAAAGATGTCCAGGCAACCGGGTGAATAAGCAGCCTGTCAAGTTCATCTATTTTCAGAAGATGATGAAGGATTCCCTGGTCTCTGAAAAAACCTTTGGGCATTTTCTGGACTTTTTTTAAGCTATTTTTTTCAAAACTTCTCAAATTCCGCCAGATAAAAGTGTTGTGAAGAATTTCGAGATATTCTTTCGCAGTGACGGAACTGACCTCAAGAGCCCTTGAAATGGCTGACTGATTAATCATGTTGCCGGAATGATAGGAGAGGGTCTGAATAAAAAGCCGGAAAATATGGGTGTTGATTCGTGGGAAAAGCCGCTGAATATCCCTTCTGATATAATCAGAAAAATATTCATCCATCCATAGGCCATGGAAAAGAGGTGTTTTCGCTCCCTTCATCCTTGGCTCCGGATACCCGCCCAACAGCCAGTGTTCATAAAGCTAATTTATTTCAATAGCAGGTGTAATGCCGGCCAAATCATCCAGAGTGGTCGTTCTGTTCACAAGTAAATTATAGATTGACGGCAAGGGATTATCATAAAACTCAACCGCCTTAAATGGCCATAACTCGATGGTCGCAATTCTTCCCGCCAGACTTTCAGATAACCCCCTGATAATATCGGGCGAACTTGAGCCGGTGAGCAGATATCTTCCACACGCCTTCCTGTCTTGATCAATAACGCCGCGTAAAACCTGAAACAGTTCAGGGAATTGCTGGGCCTCATCAATGATGGTCCTTTCCCGTTGCCTGCTGAAAAATCCCAGGGGTCACCGGCAATAAGCTGATAATCGTCAGGCCGCTCCAGATCATAATATTTCCAATCCGGATAAATGGCTTGAACCAGCGTCGATTTTCCACATTGCCTCGGCCCAATTACCGCCACAACCGGAAACATCTCCATCAATGTCTGATTTTTTGCAGTGAGCAGCCTGATTTTATCCATCATTCTCAAAGGCTACCTTTAAAAAATACGCGTATCAATGTTAAATTCCAAACCACTAAGGCATACTGCTCCACTTCTGTGACACCCTCCGAGAATTCCCCTATGGCAGTTCGTTTGGCATGATCGCACAACCGGCATTCACTCCCTGTGCGTGGCTGGACTGGAACCTTGCTCACTCTCCTGGCTGAGAAGGCCTCAAGAACAGATGTGAAACCCGTCGAAGACCCGTGCTATAATGGCAAAAAAAAAATCGCGTTCCCGGTGGCGAACCACAGAGACGCGAGTTTTGTTATACTAAATGGGGAGGCGGCGGGAGTTGAACCCGCGTTCTAGTCTGGTATTAAAAGTTTTAGGTGTACTCTGTAGCACCAATGAAGCATCAGCATCTTTTCAGGACACTATGTTAGGACCAACTATTAACATTTTCACTGTTGCTCAACGGTAAACAATATTGTACTATATCTTCATGATAAAGAGTTTTAAACACAAAGGATTGAAAAGATTTTTCACAACAGGGAGTATGGCTGGAATCAATTCTGATCATGCGTTAAGACTGGAAGAACGCTTGCAAGCACTCCATACAGCAACTGTTATTGACGATATGCATTTACCCGGGTGGAGACTGCATTCACTTAAAGGTAATCTGGCCGGATTGTGGGCAGTCAATGTAAGTGGTAACTGGCGAGTAGTTTTTCAATTCAAAGATGGTCACGCTTATGTGGTCAATTATGAGGATTATCACTAATGACAATTCAACAACATAACCCCATGCACCCAGGGGCATTCATAAAGCGGGTATATTTAACACCTTTTAACATTGCTTCCAATGAACTAGCGCGGAAATTACAAGTCAGTCATGGCTTGGTTAGTCGTTTGATAAACGGCAATACCAATGTCTCTCCAGCAATGGCATTAAAGCTGTCCAAAGTGTTGGGTCGATCTCCTGAAAGTTGGCTGCTCATGCAAGACAATTACGATCTTTGCCAAGTAAAAAAAGAAGTTGATTTGCAAAATTATGAAACTATAGCTTTTGCTGTTTAACCAAAATAAAGGAAGTGAAGCACCAGATCACAAAGGATGGAAGTGAAAAACATGCGAAGCCCCCCACTACACGTGGCAAAAGAAAAACCCGCGTTCCCGGTGGCGAACCACGGAAACGCGGGTTTTGTTGTACTAAATGGTGGAGGCGGCCGGAGTTGAACCCGCGTTCTACTTTGGTATTAAAGGCTTTAGGTGTGCTCTGTAGCACCAGTGAAGCACCAGTATCTTTTTCGGCTTTGTTCAGCTTTTTGGTGGAGGTCTAATGGTCAAAATCAGCTGTACCGTTTCTGTGTCGGCTGCATGGGCTGTTAGCCTTTGTGGTTCTGGCTTGGTGTTATAGATTGTTTTATTGCTTTGATACAAAAATTATTTATGCTATCTCCTGTTTGCATAGCCTTAAGGGATAAAATTTTGTGTAATTCGCTCCCTAATCTCAGCTGAAATTTTCCTGAATATTTTTTGTTTGTTGGGTTAGGAAGTTTTATTCCTTCATTTTTATAAATTTCAATCCATTCATCAATTATCTGGCAAAGTTCATGAAAAACCTCTTCCTCGTTTTTTCCATGGCAACATTGGCCAATCCATCCAGGAATTGAGCCAATATAACACTGATCTTCTTCTGACCACTCAACAAGTTTTATATACCGGTCTTGTTCTTTCATTTTTTAGACTCCGAAATTTTTCTTTTTACTTCTTTTTCTTGGTACTTTTTGGCATCAGTACCTAATTTGCCAGAAATGGTGATAGCTATTCCTTTTTGGTGAATATAATTACGATGACTGCCTTTGCCACCACGGTTGCAAAAGCCTGCTTTTTCAAGTTATTTTATGAGTTCTCGAATTTTTGGTGGCATGTAAGAAAGGTACTATTTTGTCAATTTTTGACTTTTTTCTGTTGTCATTAATGTTAATCTAGGCAATTTGTGTAAATTGAGTGAACATGCCAATACTTTCTGTATTTTTGTGGAGCGTATGCCTTGTCTATCCCCCTAAATTTATTGTAAACTCCTGGAC
>JAGHCC010000012.1 GCA_021160685.1 Desulfobulbaceae bacterium
GATAAACAACGTCCAATATTTTCTGAAATTATTTGTCAATCTGTCAAAGCGAAGCGATTTCCATATTCGACGTTCAATGTTCGATGTTCGATGTTCGATGTTCGATCTTAAAAAATGAACGTCGAACATCGAACGTCCAACATCGAATGGTGAATAAGGACTTAAAATGACACAACTTTATCTCGGTTATCTCCAATTTGATGTCCACACCGGAGATATCAAAGCCAACCTGGGGCAGGTCAAAAACGGCTTGGCAAATTTATCACCGCAAGGGCCGGGCTTTGTCGTTCTGCCGGAACTCTGGGCCGCGGGCTTTGATTATCCGGCCTTGGCTGAACAGGCGGCACGAACCGGTGAACTCCTGGTTGAGCTGCAAAAACTGGCCGACAGGTATCAAATATGCCTGGCCGGTTCCCTGCCGGAGCCGGTAAAATCGGCAAAAGGAGAAATATTTCATAATACTCTCTATATTGTCGGTCCCCACGGCGTTATGGGCATGTATCGCAAACAAAACATGTTTGCCCCCCTGGCCGAAGACCGTTATTTTACGCCGGGCTCTTCTCCGTCACCCATGCAGACGGATTTCGGTCCGGTGGCCGGACTGATCTGTTTTGATTTACGCTTTCCGGAACTGGCCCGTGACCAGGTAAAACGTGGGGCAAAGCTGCTGCTGATCAGCGCCCAGTGGCCTGGTGTCCGAATTGATCACTGGCAGGCCCTGCTCAAGGCCCGAGCCATTGAAAATCAGATCTATATCGCTGCCTGTAATCGTTGCGGCACAAGCGGCAATACCGAGTTTGGCGGGCATTCCATGATTGTCGGACCTGATGGCCGGGTGCTCTCGATCGCGGCCGGGAAAGAAGAAGCAGGCGGCCTGCGCATTGACCCAGGCCTGGTCAGCGAGATTCGCGCACGTTTCAATACTGCGGTCCCGTCTCCTCGCCGCTTTTTTGACCGGGATAAAATCCTTAAGCTGCCTGAACTCGCCGAACTAGTTCAGCAATACAAAGAGGGTGGCTGCCGGGTGGTGTTTACCAATGGCTGTTTTGATCTACTTCATGAAGGTCATGTGACTTATCTTGAGAAGGCTAGACAACAGGGGGACTGTCTTGTTGTCGGACTCAACACCGACGCCTCAATTCGTTCCATCAAGGGGCCGGATCGCCCGGTGAACGAGGAAATGAGCCGGGCCAGGGTTCTTGCCGCTCTTGGCTGTGTTGATCATGTTGTTCTGTTTGGCGAGGAGACACCACTGAACCTGATTACCACCCTGATGCCGGACGTACTGGTCAAGGGAGCTGACTGGTCGGTCGAGACCATTGTTGGGGCCAGAGAGGTGATAGAAGGTGGCGGCCGGGTGGCGACTATTGATTTGGTGGATGATGTTTCAACCACCGGTTTGATTGGGAAGATTCGCAGCGACAGAAGCCCCTGAAGTTGTGGTGTGCGGAGAGATAGAGAAACAACAAAAGTTGAGTTATTAAGAACTGAACATCGAACATTGAACGTCCAGGTAAGCGAAGACTCCGACATCGAATGATGAATTATGGAAAATCTGATTAGATCAGATCCTTATTCGACGTTGGAAGTTCAATGTTCGACGTTCGACGTTCGTCTTTTTTTGTTACTTGTAAAATAGATGCCGGGATCTTCACCCCGATTGCTTTGCTTCTAAGTAACAAGATTTTGAGTAGCCTGTATAAAAAACGTAAAATCAGCGTGATAAGTTAGAATTATCACTCACGTCATTCCGGCATGTTTTTAGCCGGAATCCAGAAACTTGCCACACACTCCTTCCTGGATCCCGGCTAGGGACATGCCGGGATGACGATATAATTCTTTTGTTACTTTTATAATAAATGCCGGTATCTTCCCCCCGGTTGGGGTGCTGAATAGTTACGATGAAAATTAATAATGGTATCGGAGTTGAGCAATTAAAATAGCGTCGTTTTCAGCTTTATAAACGATCCGGTGTTCATTATTGACTCGGCGTGACCAGTAACCGGAGAGGCCATATTTTAAGGGTTCAGGTTTGCCAATACCCTCATATGGTATACGTTGGATATCACGAATAAGAAGGTTAATTCGTTTTAGTGTTTTTTTGTCGGTACGCTGCCTGTAAAGGTAATCTTTCCAAGCATTTTCTGAAAAAAGGAGTTTCACTCTACAAGCTCCTTTTCAGTCCCTTTACCAGCTGAAAGTTCAGCTATCGACTCAAGAAGTCTACGAGCATTTTTAGGGCCTCTTAGCAAATATGCCGTCTCTTCAAATGCTTCATAATCTTCGAGAGACATCATAACAACAGGTTGGGCGGTTTTACGTGTAATGATAACGGGGGAATGATCATCACAAACTTTAGTCATTGTTTTTGCTAAATTACCCCTTGCAGAGGTATATGTAATAGTATCCATGTTTTCCTCCTATGTGGACATGTACGCTTTACTGTACCACAGTAATAAGATACAGAACAAGGCTCTGCAAGGGACAAGCGGGAAGCAGCTGATTTAGGCTAACGGGTAAACGTTAACCGCACAGGTCGAAATTTATCGGATAGGCAGAAGAAAAAAATTTACGGTTATTCTTTCGTGATAAACAAGCGTATTCGACGTTCAGTGTTTTTTTCGGCATGCGCTCAGTCGATAGCCCATTAAAATAAAAAAGGCAGAGCCATCATGGCCCTGCCTTTTTTGTCATTCCTGATTTCCGGAAAAGACTATTTCTTCTTTCTTTTTCGGCTGACCCCAGCCAAACCGGCCAAGCCAGTGCCAAAAAGGAGCATGGAGGGTGACGCGGGGACCGGGACACCACCAGCGGAGTGGCCGTTTTCTCCATTTCCGGTAATAACGCCCAGGTGAAAGACACCAGCAAAACCTTCTGAGTTTAAAGCAGCAAATGAATTCTCTGTAAGGCCGTCAGCCGTGATGTCGTAGCTGCTTTGCATGCCGTATTTAAATGCTCCCAGGGGGCCAGATGTAACATAGCTGAAGCTAATGGCAAATTGACCCATATTTCCTACATTGCCACCCTCGATGATTTTCTTAGTTTCCACTCCCGAATAAGAGGCAAATGACAGATCGGCAAAGTCAAAACCGTTCACATTGAACCAGACAGAGGTTATCTTGCCAAGACCAGGAGCCATGTTGCTGGTATCAAGGGTCATGCGCACGGTATCCGTCCCATTTTGCGCAAACGTCATGGTCATGGAATTATAAGCAATATCAGCTCCGCTGCCTCTGCACGATCCGGTCCCGAAAGGATCGTCAGTATAATCGCAACCACCCAGATTAAATATCAATGTGGCGCTGGCAGTTGCCGCGAAGCTGATCAAACCAAGTCCCAGCAGGCTCGTAAGAATTATTTTTTTCATTTCTTACTCCTTTTTTCATTGACTCATTTTTTTGTGATTCTACAAAATGGAGTTCACATGATGCCCTCAACATGCGCATGGTCATTTCAACTATTAGCCAAAGCAATCACTGTGCCATTTAAATTGAATTTCGCGTAAACCCTTGCCACAGAAGAGACCCAGCCTGTTTGTCAAAAATGTCAATGACCTGCAAATTGCTTTCTTTTCCTTTTTTATGGTTTTACCTTACGGATTTCCGGAAAACATTCTTCGCTGGCAACTAGGTTCGGACAAAGAGAATGATAGAGGAGGAAGTAACTATTCAGCATCCTAACCGGGGGTGAAG
>JAGHCC010000373.1 GCA_021160685.1 Desulfobulbaceae bacterium
CCCCTTCAACCAGAGAGCAGATCTCTTTCTCGGAAAGACGGAAGCTCACCCCGGCGGCTGCCACCACATTTTCTTCAATCATGGTGCTGCCGAAATCATTGGCCCCGAAAAAAAGAGAAACCTGGGCTATTTTTGGCCCCTGAGTCACCCATGAGGCCTGGATATTATCAACATTATCCAGGAAAATTCTCGACAGGGCCAGCATGCGCAGATAGCCAAAGCCGGTGGTTTTGGGCAGATGACTGTAAACCGTATTATCGGGCTGAAAAGGCCAGGGAATAAAGGCGGTAAAGCCGCCGGTACGGTCCTGGAGATCACGGACGCGGCTGAGATGCTCAATTCGTTCCTCCAGGGTTTCAATGTGGCCGAACATCATAGTGGCGGTGGTGCGCAGACCCTGATTGTGGGCCTCTTCCATGACGTTAATCCACTCATCAGCCGAGCATTTACGCGGCGCCGCCTCATTTCTTACCCGGTCGGTCAAGATCTCGGCGCCGCCTCCTGGAATGGAATCAAGTCCTGCCGCGATCAGCCTGGAGAGAACTTGTTGGACGGAAAGCCCGGAAAGCTTGGCAAAATGACAAACCTCAGGCGGAGAAAAACCATGGATATGGATATCACAACCCTTAATAAAATTGAGCATCTCCTCGTAAAATTCCAGGGGCTTGTCCGGATGCAGGCCGCCCTGTAGAAGGATCTGCGTTCCGCCCAGTTGTTTTGTTTCCTCAATTTTTTCCTGTAATTCCGCAAAGGTTAAAACCGAACCATCCGGGTCTTCAGGGGCCTTATAAAAGGCGCAGAACTTACAGGCGGAAACACAGATATCCGTGTAGTTGATATTACGGTCATTGACATAGGTGACCACAGACTCGGGATGAAGCCGTTTACGCACCGTATCGGCCAGCATACCCAACTGGTAGAAATCAGCCTTTTCCAGCAGTTCAAGCCCCTCTTCCGGACTGATCCGTTCAGCGGCCAAAACTTTCTCAATGATTTGCTTCATCTCTTCTCTCTCCGCCCCCTGCTCACCTGTTCACCCGATTCCCTTAATACTCTTTAATCACATCATAAAGGGTGCCGCGCTGGATTGGTGTCCGGCCCGCCTCCTTAATAATTCTGACCAACTCATTAATGGACATGGCCTGCTCGGTCTCGGCCCCGGCCATGTGGGTGATGATCTCCTCCTTGACCGTGCCGTCAACATCGTCCGCACCAAAAGAAAGAGCAACCTGGGCCATCTTGGGACCGATCTGGACCCAGTAAGCCTTGATATGAGGAAAATTATCCAAAAAACACCGGGCCACGGCAATATTTTTCAGATCATCAATGCCGGTGGTACGGGAAATATCGGCCATCTCAGTATTTTTCGGATGAAAGGCCAGGGGAATAAAGGCCAGGAAACCGCCGGTCTCATCCTGGGCTGCGCGCAGGGCGTCAAGATGATCTACCCGCTCTTCCAGGGTCTCGATATGGCCGTAAAGCATAGTGGCGTTAGTACGCAGACCAAGACGATGAGCGGTTTTTGCCACCTCAAGCCAATCCTCACCGGACAGCTTTTTTTCGCAGGTCAACTTCCGAATACGTGGACTGAACACCTCAGCACCGCCGCCGGGAATGGAATCCATGCCCGCCGCCATCAGTTCCATGAGCGTCTCTTCAATTCCTTTTCCGGCAATTTCGGCTAAATGGGCGATTTCCACACAGGTAAAGGCCTGGATATGGATTTCCGGGCGAACCGCCTTGATGCCTCGCAGAACATCCAGATAATAGGAAAAGGGCAGATCAGGATGCAGGCCGCCCACAATATGCACCTCGGAAACCGGCTCATCCATCCGGTCTTTTACCTTCTGCACCGCCTCATCAACGCTCATCTCATAGGCAAGATCAGCAGACTTATCCTTGCCAAAAGCACAAAATTTACAGAGATTGGTACATTTATTGGAATAATTGATGTGCTGATTGTAGATAAAATAGGCATTGTTGCCATTGAGCCTCTCCCTGACAATATTAGCCAGATAGCCCACCGCTAAGAGGTTCGGACTCCGGTACAGCCGAAGCGCATCATCGATGCTGATCCGCTCTCCTCCCCTAATTTTATCGAGAATATCACCTAAACCAGCCTGAACAACTAATTCATCCATTGTCTTGTTACCTTGATTATGAATAAAGAATTTAAAGAATGTAGAGAAGTACAGAAGGTAAAGAATAACGTACCTTCTCTTCCGCCACTCTGGTTCTCTCCCTTCTCTACTTCTTTATCTTCTCTATTTCTTTACCTTCTCTGCTTCTTCCCCAACAAACCCACCCCGCAGTACCTCAATCATCTCATCAATTTTGACCGTCAATTCTTTCCGGCTCATTTTCGCCATACCAAGCCCTCCGTCAAGATAAGGTTGGACATAGCCCTGAAGAAAACGGTCGAAAAATGCATCCAGCAAAAAAATAAGCGTTGCAACGGGAATATCCCGGCGAATCACGCCCTTCTCCCTTGCCTCTTCACAGAGAGGCCCGAAATACTCCCGGGAAAAAAGCCTGACCCTGCCCAGCAGCTCCTCCCGTCGCGGCACATCATGCTCAAACAGCACTTTCAAATAAATCTGAAAATAATCAGGGTAGCGGTCCACAAAGGTGATGGCCGCCAACATGACCTGTTTGACCCGGTCGAAAAAATCAGCGCTTCTCTCCTGCCCTGTCCCATCTTTGACAGTCTGCTTGACCCGATGGGTAAACTCCTCGAAAACAAAATAAAAAATTGCCTCTTTATTACGGAAATACTGATAGAGCGACCCCTTGGCAATCCCGAGATTTTTGACAATCGTGTTCAGGCTTGCCTTCTGGTATCCGTTGGCGGCAAACTCGCGCACAGTCTCATGGATAATTGCCTCCTGCTTCTCTAAAGGCAAATTATTAAAGGTTGCATTAGCTGATAAAGACTTTTTTTTCATGACATGACCAGGTGGTCATATACACGACATAAAAAAAAACCGCAAGTACGACTCAGCAGAATTTTTGAAATAAAAGGGTTCAAGGTTCAGGGGTACCTATTACCTCAAGGGTACCAGCAACCTTGAACCTTGAACCCTTTTGAAGGATACCGGAGATTGCTGATTCTTTTAAATCCGAGCTCTCAAATCCGAAATCCTAAATCTCAATTAAACGGTTTCTCCGCTTTTCAGTTCAGCAGACTGAAAATCCTCGCCTTTAGTCCAGGGCTGCAGGATGCAGTTACGGCCGATTTTCACAGTAGAGGGCACCACTGCCTCTTTACCCACCAAAGTAATCCCAGTATAAAGATGTTCAGGGAACTCCCTGTTCGGCGTCTTTTTATCCTCTCCGTAACCCACCACGGCGCCAGCGCCGACATAGACACGTTTATCAAGAATAGCCAGATCGACAACCGCGTTCTCTTCAACAACGCAGTCATGGAAAAGAATGGAATCCCGCACAACAGCGCCGGGGCCAACCTTGACACCCGGTGAAAGCACGGAATTGACCACCTCACCCCGAATATCACAGCCGGCGGCAATCATGGAACCGCTCACCCGTGCCCCGGTGGCAAAATAAGCAGGAGTCCGGTCGGCTGTGAAACGCTCCCCTTCAACATTCGATCTGATTCCCCACGCTTCAGGTGAAATTTCCGACCCGGCCCGGATAATATCCATATTAGCATCCCAATAGGCCTGGATCGTTCCCACATCACGCCAATAGTCACGAAAAGGATAGGCAAACACATTATCCCGCTCAATGGCTTTGGGAATAAGATGCATACCGAAATCCACCTCGTTCCGGTCTTCGGCCAGCAGGTTCAACAGATATTCGGAATCAAAAACATAGATCCCCATGGAGGCAAGGTTTGTCCGGGGAACTTTCGGTTTCTCCTCCCACTCGATAATGCGCCCCTCTTCATTGGTAATTCCGGCGCCGAACTGATGAATCTCGCTTTTTGGCACGACCATCATACCGATTGTGACATCCGATTTTTTCCGACGATGAAACTGAATCATGTCGGCAAAATCCATGCGATAGATATGATCACCTGAGAGCAGCAGAATTTCCCTGGCAGGATGAGATTTGATGAAATCCATGTTTTGGCGGATGGCATCGGCAGTACCCTTATACCAATCCGAATCCTTTGAACCGGTCTGGGGCGGCAAAATCTTGACCCCCCTTGTACGGCCGGTAAAATCCCAGGGCTCGCCGGTGCCGATATGACGCATCAAAGACAGAGGTTTATACTGGGTTAAAACACCCACGTGGGTCAGACCGGCATTCATTACATTGCTGAGACTAAAATCAATGATCCGATACAGTCCGCCAAAAGGCACAGACGGCTTGGCACGGGTCTGGACAAGATTATTCAGACGACTGCCAACACCACCGGCCAAAATAAGAACCAGAGTTTTTGCATGATCTTTCATCGTACAATCTCGCCGCTTTTGATTTCCCTACTTAATTTTTCCGGTTTCAGGGCCGGATAGAGGGTGCAATCCGAGCCAACCACCGTATTTTCCGGAATAATATTGTTCCAGCCAATCACGGTCACCTCTTTCTGGTCAAGATCACCCGGTTCACCAATCCGACAGTCACGACGAATGGTAACATTGACGTCGCTGACTACTTTCTCAAGCCGGACATTGCGACCGACCACATTATTAAAAAATAGAACCGAATCCTTGATCACAGCCCCTTCTTTCACATGAACCCCGGGGAAAAGAATAGAGTGCTCCACCCTGCCCTCAACGCTACAGCCATTGTAGACCAGGGAATCCTGAATTAATGCCCCTTCCCCCACCTTCAAAGGCTGACAACCGCGAATATTACGATGTTCAAGATTTGTCCGGATCTCCCAGTCCGCCAGCCTGATCTTCGGCTCCGGCCCCAGCAGATCCATATTGGTCTGCCAGAACTCTTCAATTGTGCGCGTATAGCCCCAGTAACCGTTGAATTTAAAGCCATACACCTTGCGCTGCTCAAACATCATACGTGGAATGATATCCCGGCCAAATTCAAAAGAATCATCCTCCCTGGCATTCGTCGTCAAAACCTCAAGAAGGACACTGGGCTTAAAGCAAAAAACCGTCATCGAAGCCCAGTTAAACTTAGGCCGGTGCGGCTTTTCCTTATACTGCAAGACCCGGCCGCCGACTTCACCGTCTTCGTCGTCAATTAATGCCACGCCGAAACGATTTGCTCTGTCCATGGGAACCTGCAGACAGGCAATGGTCAAATCGGCATCCTTCTCACGATGATAATCAATCATATCCTGGTAGTCCATGCTGTAGATATGATCGCCGGAAAGAATCAGCACTTCCTCCGGATCATGATACTTAATGAAATCAATATTCTGATAGATGGCGTCAGCCGACCCTCTGTACCAGGAGGCCTTGCCGGAACCGGTTGAGGGTGGCAGGATGGAAACACCGCGGTACTGACCGATCATATCCCAGGCAGCACCGATGCCGATATGATTAATGAGAGAAAAACTGCGAAACTGACTGAGGATGGCAACCCGATCCAGCCCGGAATGCATCAGGTTGCTTAGAGGGAAATCAATGACCCTGGCAAATCCGCCAAAAGGGACAGCCGATTTTGGCCGGTAACAGGTGAGCACATTTAACTCGTCCACCCGGCCGCCGGCCAGAATCATGGAAAGAGTTCTCGGTTTCAGTGACATAAATTGGCCTTTAGCTTATGGCTGATTGCTGATGGCTGATGGCGCATGCCTCATGGCAAAACAGTCGTAATAGGTTGTCAGCTTATTGCTCATGGTTGATGGCAAAGCAACCATAAAAAGAAAATGTCTGATCAGACTAAGTACCTTGATTCGTAATTCATAATTCGTAATTATTTTGTCCGAAGGGCATAATGTTTTAAAGATATCGTCTAGTCAATTTCCGCAAGGTCTGTGTCGTAAAATCCTGATCCTGTTTCGGCAGATTTTTCAACGGCACCTCAGCCCTTGCCGCTTCCCGGTGGCCGCCGGCAGCGCCAAACTCGCCGAATGTCTTCTTGGCCAGATTCCCGGCATTTTTCTTGTAGCCGTCACAACGAAATATCACCACCAACCTTTCACCATGGATGCCGGAGATAAATACCCAGGACACCTCATGAACCCGGTTAAAAAAATCAGCAATAATAACAAGAATATCCGGATTATAAACTCGCCCAACATGGGCATAGAGCCGCTTATGATTGATCTTCATCTCACTGAAAGCGGTTTTGAAATAATTCAACTCCGAGGCTCTCAATTCGGAAAGTTCTATCTTGCGGACCAAGTTCTGGTTGGCTTTATTAAAGAGATACCGGAAGGAAATAGCATCGGCAAGCTGCGCCTTTTTCTGGAAATTATGGGTATCCACCTGAATCGCGTAAAAAAGTGCGGTGGCAAGTGCAACTGAAGGTTTCATATCCGCAGCACGCAGATATTCTACCATCATGGAAGAATTTGCGCCGTATTTCGGCCTGATATCAACGAAGGGGGCTTCCCAGCCCTGGGTGAGGGGGTGATGATCAATCACCGCATCAAACTGGATATCGGCAAAACAGGGATTATGAGACGGCTGAGAGTCAAGAATGATATTCTTGGTAAATTTATCTGATTTTAATACTTTACACTTCTCCGCCGGAATTTTCAAAAGATCAACCATGGCGATATTACTGAGCCGTCTGATCTCATTATGGTAGCCGATGGTCACACTTTTGACACGGTAACGCAACAACCTCTTGACGACCATAGCGCTGGCAAGGGCGTCAGGGTCGGCGCTGATGGCAACCAGGACATCATCTTCTTTCTGGAAAAGATCCCAAAATTCCTCCAGCCTTTGCCTGGCCGACCTTTGGGGAGTCATACGCTTTTTTGGTTTTCTTCTCGAAGACTTGCCGTTCTTCAAAATTTTCCTCTTCTCGGGATCCGCCCACCATCATTTCGCCTCTGCCTGACTACCATCTCTCTTTACCATATTTAATTCAGAAGATGCAAGAAAACATCATCTAAAATTACGGGTAAAGTTGGGACTAATCTGTATTCCATACCAGCAGAGCTTTCGCGTAAACCTTGGAACGGGGCAGATCCAGATCTGCGCTGATCCGCTTGACAGCATCGCGCAACGACATTTCTCCATGATCCCTGTACCAGACAAGAAGAGCTTCCAGATCCTCAAAATCAGGGCTTTTATTTTTTTCTGCAGGGCCGATAATGACCACACATTCTCCTCTCATCTTCTCTTTTTCCTCAAGTTGACAAATCACGCTTGAGATGGTGCCTCGTACCAATTCCTCATACATTTTGGTCAATTCCCGGCCAAGAAAAACATGGCGTTCCCCCAGAATCTCCTGGCAATCATACAGGCATCGGACAAGACGGCGGGGAGATTCATAAAAAACAAAAGGGTATTGATTTGAGGCAAGGGAAGTCAGCAACTTTCGCCGCTGACCGGATCGAGAAGGAAAAAAGCCGAGAAAGGTAAATTGAGTCGCAGGCAAACCGGCCACACTGACCACTGCGGTAAGGGCCGAAACTCCCGGCACCGGAACAACGGGAATCCTGAAATCATGACATTTTTTCACAAGAATGGCGCCGGGATCCGACACGGCAGGAGTTCCGGCGTCTGACACTAAGGCGATATCCTTGCCGGCAAGCAGTTCCTGAACCAGATAATCGGCCTGTTTCACCTCACGGTCCTTGTAATAACTGAAAAGTCTGGCTTTGATTCCCAGATGGGACAACAGTTTTGCCGTATGGCGGGTATCTTCCGAAGCGATGAGAGTAACTTCCCTGAGTACACGGATGGCTCTCAAGGTGATATCCTCGAGATTGCCGATGGGTGTTGCCACCACAAAAAGGCTTCCTGGTGAAGATTGTCCCGTACCGGAGATCGTCGTTTTATTTTTCTTCTTTTTGGACAAATGAGGATCTCGGAAGTTGTTCAACTATGTCTCTGAGAGGGACAAAGGTAGCCTTTGGCTACTGTCCACCCCCCTTTACAACCTTCAGCTTTACCGGCCTGGCATTATTTCCATCCTTTTCGCTGATATGAGGGCCTTTGTATTCGGGAACCACGGACCGGAGATGCTCGATCAAACGGGGCACATTCCGGCTCGTGGCGGCATGATCCAGATCATCCAGCACTTTAATCAACCAACGCCAGTCACAATGGCGGCTTTTGGCAAGAAGCACTTTCGAATGCGATGTTCCCTGCAAATCCTCACTTTCATAAAAAATCTCTTCATACAGTTTCTCACCGGGCCGCAAACCGATATATTTTATTTGAATATCAGTGCCGGGCGTTAGTCCCGACAATTTGATCATCTGTTCCGCCAAATCGCGGATCAACACAGGCTTTCCCATATCAAGAACAAAAATTTCCCCGCCCCTGCCCATGGAACCGGCCTGAAGAATCAAGCTGACAGATTCCGGGATGGTCATGAAATAGCGGCGGATGTCTCGATGAGTCACTGTCACCGGACCGCCGTTTTTGATCTGCTGCTCAAAAAACGGTACCACCGAGCCTGCCGACCCCAGAACATTGCCAAAACGGGTCGTGATGTAACTCGTTTCAGAACGTTCATTGAGATTCTGACTATAAATCTCGGCAATCCGCTTTGTTGCTCCCATCACGTTGGCAGGATTCACCGCCTTATCCGTTGAAACAAGAACAAAACGCTCTGCGCCAAAACGATCGGCAGCATCAGCCACTACTTTTGTCCCTTTAACGTTATTATGCAC
>JAGHCC010000430.1 GCA_021160685.1 Desulfobulbaceae bacterium
ATCGGCCCGGACGAGCGTCTGGTGGTACTTGGTTCAGTGAGGCAGGAAGAAGAAAAGGACATTTCCCGACTGATTGGCGACATGATGGCGAAAGCCCCCCGCTTGATCATCGGTCTCTTTCCCAGACACATGCACCGGCTGAACCACTGGCGGAAAATCCTTGACGACCTGAACCTACCCTAGTTGCTACGCTCCGAGATTAACGGCCATGTCGACAGTGGCACCGTTGTTCTCTGGGACACCATGGGTGAGTTATCGCCGGCCTATGAACTTGCCCAGGCCGCCTTTGTTGGTGGCAGCCTGGCGCCGGTGGGAGGACAGAATTTCCTGGAACCCCTGACCTGCGGCCTGAAACCGATTATCGGCCCGTACTGGTCTAACTTTTTCTGGGTCGGCCGTGAGATTATCGACCAAAAACTTGTAATCCAGGTTAACAACTGGCAGGAACTCTCAGAGGTCTTGTTGGAAAAATTGAGCCAGCCTCTTCAGCGCGAACAGACAAAGGATGCGGTGATTGATTATGTCCGCAACCGGCAGGGTGGAACCGGGCAGGCCTGTAACGTAATCGTCGATTTTCTGCAAAAATAAAAAAATTATTCCTAACTTTAGGGGCTATTACGAAATAAGTGTTACGTTTAGGCGTACTGATTTGGGTTAGATTTGGACGAGCCGATTGAACAAAGCCGCAGGCGTAGCAGGGCTACGTCGAGGATTTTGTGATTGAGAATCGTTCAAATATGACCTGAAGCAGAGATGCATAAATGTAATGGTTATTTCGTAACAGCCCCTTAGCCCGAAACATTAAAAAAACATCTCTCACAGAGACGCAGAGTTCACAGAGAAAAAGAATGTCTAACTCTGTGCTCTCTGTGTCTCTGTGAGAAAATAAAACATCCATAACTAATGAACGATCTGCCTAAATGCTATGGGATCATTCCCACCCGCTATGCCTCCTCCAGATTTGAAGGCAAACCCCTGGCCGACATCCTTGGAAAACCTATGATCTGGCATGTCTATACCAGGGCCTGCCAATGTCCCCATCTGAAAAAAGTGGTCCTGGCAACCGACGATACGCGTATATTCAGCGCCGCCGAAAACCTGAACATTCCCGTCCTCATGACCAGCAGTGAGCATACCTGCGGCACGGAACGCGTCCTGGAAGCGGCCCGCATTCTCAAAATCCCGGCCGACGGAGTAGTGGTGAATATCCAGGGAGATGAGCCGGCCCTGGAGCCCGCGATGTTGTCTGAACTGGTTGAGCCATTTAGGAATGGCGAAGTTCATGTGGCCACTCTGGCCCACAAAATAGATGGGGATACGGCCCGAAATCCGGATCAGGTCAAGGTCGTGCTGACCAGGGACTCCAGGGCTCTTTATTTTTCCAGATCATTAATTCCCTATCCCCGTGACGACTCAGATGAAGGGTATTACGGTCATATTGGCCTTTATGCTTTCCGGATGACCACCTTGGAACAATTTGTTGCGCTGGATAAAGGCTTTCTGGAAAAAAAAGAAAAACTCGAACAGCTCCGGCTGCTTGAAAACGGTTTTGCTATCCAGGTGGTCCTTACCGACCACAAAGGTTTTGGTGTTGACCGGCCCGAGGATATCGCCATTGTTGAGCAAATCCTGCGTGATCAAAAGACATGATATTTTTTTTGCATGAGCATTAAAGAAAAAAAACCAGACTCCCTTGTCTCAATCTCCGGGAAAGATGCGGAAATCTTTAAAGAAGAGGCCTCACAACTTCTGCAGGGGTGTTTACCCGGAGGATGGAAATGGGTTCCCTGTTCCACCAGCACACTTGTCGCCGCAAGAGAAGCTCCATCTCCAGTCTATTATAAAGAATTTTTCCCAAGAAACAGATATGAGGGAATCAAAGCATTTTTCAGAGGAAGCCGTTCTCAGCGGGCGCGCAAACAAACAGAAAACCTAGCTGCGACTGGCCTTTCCACTCCGAAAACTCTCTGCTGGGGAAAGGGGAAATTAAATGAATTTATTATTTCTGCAGCTGATGAGGGTCAAGGATTTTATTCTTTGCTCCTGAAAAAATACTCTCCTCCCCTCACTCCTGAAAAAATCCTCGAAAAACGTCATCTTTTACAGCAAGCCGGAAAAATTATCAGCCTTTTACACCAAAATGGGCTGATTCATGGAGATCTTCGCCCAAATAACTTACTTGTTGCAAAAACCGATGAGGGATTCAACTTTTCGTTTATAGATAATGAAAGAAATAAACATTTTAAACGACCTCCACTCTCATTAATAAAAAAAAATCTCATCCAATTTTCAATTATTCCAGATCATCTTGTAACAAAATCTGATCTATTACGCTTTCTTCAAGCCTACCTTTCTGCAGACAAAAATTTATCAAAACAGAAGCAGCGCGAATTTATCAGTGATTTTTTTCGCAGGCGGCATCAACGACTCACCTTTCTCCTGAGTCGCCGCGACAGACGTCAACGAGCTGAAAATACAAAAAAAATTAAGGATAACCATTCTTCGGGAGAATGCTATCATGGCAGCATAATCAGTCAGGCTCTGGCAACAGCAACGAGTCCTGACGCCTGGTTTACCGATAATGGAACATTAATTAAACAGGATAAAAGAATAACTGCAAAAATATTTAGAGAAGTGGGCTATCCGTCCCTTTTCGGCAAACGTTTTCTCCCTCAAAATAATCTTCAATTCATCAAACTTCTATTTCAGGAAGAAAGAGCCCGGCACCTATGGCGGATATCTCATATATTCCTTAATTTGGGGATTCCTGTTCCTAAGCCTGTGGGATATATTTCAACTGGGGGATTTTTTTTAAAGCGGAGCAACTTTTTCTTTTGTGTTGCTCTGTCTGAGTCGACTAATTTAATGACAATTTCCCGAAACAGGAATAATTTTACTTCCTGGTTGGCTGCAAACCAGTTCATTGAATGTCTCGCCCGGAGTCTGGGAAAAATGCATAACTTTGGCTTTAGTTACGGAGATGCAAAATGGAGTAATATCATGGTGAACGAGGCAGAAGGAACGTTTTGCTGGATTAATCTTGACTCAGTACACAAACAAAAAAAACAGGAGAATCGCTGGTTCTTTAAAGATGTAGCCCGTTTTGCTGTTGATATTATGGACAGTGGACTCAGTCATGAGTGGCTTGATTTATTTTTGAAAACTTATGCTCAAACACGTTGCATTTCCTCTGATCATCTTGAAAAGAAAATATGTCCTTTCGTGCGGAAAATCAGTAAATGCCAGCAGAAACATTTGAAGTTGACTCAATAATGGCATTGAAACTATGTATAAGAAAGCGCCTTTACACGACAGCAGACGAATGCTATATTAAAATTCATAATGAGACTAATAACCACCCGTAATCTTTTAGTTCTTGCCGTTATTTTAATAACCGTTTGGTTGGCGGTACAGGCACTGCGTAATAATCGTGTCCTGGGGCCGAAGACTGCCCTTGAGCTCATTCCCGACAATGTTGCCCTGACTCTAAAAAACATAAAACATACCAAAACCCGTGCCGGAAAGCCACTGTGGACCCTGATGGCGGACTCGGCCAGCCACTCCAAAGATGGCATCACCCGGATGAAAAATGTTCATATAGTCTTTTTTGACCAGGAAAGTGGAAATATAGAACTTACTGCCGACCTGGGAGAATGGATGTCTGAATATCGAAAAATGACTGTCAGCTCTAATGTGATCGTGATCCGTCCGCCGGGAAACACATTGCAGACTGAATACCTTGAATATGAAGAAGCTGGCAATATCCTGCAGACCGACAAAATGGTAACAATTTATGATGATCACTACAGAGTGAGTGGCAAAGGCATGAAGATCGATGTTACAGAACGAACCTTGATTCTCTTAAGCGAGGTGAAAGCCCAGGTCGACGGCATGGACAGTCATTAGGCCCCATGCCGCGATCAGCACTTTAAAAAATATTATTTATTTCGTGAATAGCGAAGAAAAAACTGAGGAATGAATGGCCAGAAAACTTTCAGCACAGGGACTGGAAAAGTCTTATAAAGGCAGAACTGTTGTTCGCGGTATTAGCCTGGAAGTCAATTCCGGTCAGGTCATCGGCCTATTAGGACCAAATGGCGCCGGCAAAACCACGACCTTTTATATGGTTGTCGGTCTGGTTCATCCCGATAAAGGCCGGGTTTTTCTCGATGACAAAGACTTAACCGGCTTGCCGATTTACACCATGGCCAGAGCCGGAATCTCCTATCTTCCCCAGGAAAAATCTGTTTTTCAAAGGTTGTCGGTCGAGGACAACATTATGGCAATCCTGGAAACCCTTGATATCACCCAGACTGAACGGAAGGAACGCCAGGAGCAGTTGTTGACGGATTTCAGTTTAACACATGTGGCAAAAAGTATGGGCCGCACTCTCTCAGGAGGTGAACAGAGACGTCTTGAATTCGCCAGAGCCCTGGTTATTGAACCGGCATTTATATTGATGGATGAACCTTTTGCCGGAGTTGATCCCATTGCTGTCATAAATATACAAAATATTATCGGCCAGTTGAAAAAAAAGGGGATTGGCGTGCTGATCTCTGATCATAATGTTCGCGAAACCCTCGGGGTCTGTGATCAGGCATATATTCTCCACCATGGTGAAATCCTGGAATTTGGTGAGCCGAAGCTCATTGCCGCCAGCCCCAAGGCCAGAGAAATTTACCTTGGGGAAAAGTTTGAATTGTAACGCCAACCAGTGTAAATATTCGGCTAGCACCCCAATTTCGTCCGATTCGCCTTACTCACATATGATTAATATCGCTCGCCAGGCGACTTGAACGAACTCGGGGCACTATCCAAACATTTACAATTTATGGGTTTTAGCACTCATTTATCTTCAACCCGAATATTTACCAACCAGTTGTCTTAGGCCATCAAGTGTATGTGGAAATGCGAAAGATGTAATCACTGATCTGTTCAGTCTTCAGCTCTGTTTTGTCACCGAGTACGTGTTGAAAACGTGCAAGACGTTCATGAAGTTGATCCATGGTAAGACCCGGGTACCGATGCCGTTGAAATTCCGGCTGGTATTTTGAACCTGATTGAAATGATTTACGCCACTTGGCAAAACGCCGCCTTAATGCCCGGTATCTGCCGACCAGTTGCTCTTGTAGAGAAGTTGCAGGCAATTGCCTGTCCCCGATAATTCCTTCAAGGACATCAACGATACGCTCACAGGCCATGCGGCCATTTTGGGCTGTCAGGTAGTATTCCAGAAGCCTTTTTTGTTCATCACTTTTAGCGGGACCAAGTTCACCGGCAAAAATTTTCCCGAGGGTTTCCTGCAATTCTGTAAAGCTGAAGCACTGGTGGCTCATCCTGTTCGGCAGCTTATAGTAACCAAGATCATAGTATTCATCCCGTGTTGCCATATAGGATACAGCCGGAACACCCATAATATATGCTTCGATCCCGGTGGTGCAGCTGTTGTGCACAAGGGCTTTGGCTGCCATAATCCAAGGGACGACGTTCCCTTCATTTGTAACCTCCACATGTTGACATGTATCGGCTATATCCTGATAAACCTGCGGGTTTTCAGTCGGGTGCGGCCTGACAATGATGGAAAAATCAGGAAATGCATTTTCCAGTGCCGGGATAACCTTTTTAATATCTTCAAAAACAGCTTGCTTAAAATCCCTTAAACCTTCAGCAAATTTCCTCTCCATACCGACAGCTCCACGACCGAACCTGCTGGTTTCACCTGGATTCTCAGCAGGCATAAAAAGATTCAGGCTCGGGACAAAGGCATTAACATTACTGAAATTGGTATTGATGAGGATGAAATCACCATACCTGTCAGTCAGCTTTTGCACTTCCTGTTCATAGTATGGGTGTAATTCCGGTCGGAGGAGATCACCGCGCGGATTGCCGGCAATGTGGATCGGAGTATTCGCTGGAAGATGCGGGTATTGACGCCAAAGTTCGGCGTTCTCCTGTCCCCAGGCGAACAGGTGCGATACATACTGGATCGCTTCCTTGGAAAGTCGCCGGGTAAAATAGGTCTTGGGCTGCATGTGAACAAGCGCCTCTTCGTCCCATGCAGCAATCTGGTGGCCAAGCAAACGCATGATGCGAAACATTTTGAGACTACGGGCCGTCATGCTTTTGGACAAGTAGATTCCCCTGGGAAACGAACCGATTCGGAAATCAATTTCCAGGCGGGAACCGAGTATTGCAGGAAATCCGCGTTTTGCCGCGACCAAGGCCAGCAAAAGCTTGGCATCAAATTCGCGAACTTGGTTTTCAACGGGGATGATGAGAGGAGGTTTACTAGCCATTGTTTGTCGTGAACTGGGAGATCGAATCTTTACATGCTTTGGATGACGAATTCAGCAAGCTTGAAATCAAACTCAGTGTCGATATTGACCATTATATCGTCAATAACCAAATACGAAGTTTTTTCTCCCTTGATCGTCTCTTGATCGGCGATCAGGTCGCGAGCCAGGACATAAGCGACGCCGTTTTTATGATAAAGTGGTTCCAGTTGCTGCCGGGCAATAATGTCAGCAGCAGCTGGGTCATAATAATCAAGTCGATCATCCTTTATAACAAGCTGTTTTAAGGGATGCGCCTTGGCGTCGGTCTCACTGACGGTCCAGAGCGCATCATAACCGCCGTCGATCATTTTGTTGACTGCTGCCGTAATATGTTCTGGTTTGCGAAAAGGCGAAGTCGGCTGCAGCATGATGATGATATCGTATCGTTGGTTATCGATCTTTTCACATTCCAGCAGAGCGTGTTTAAGGACCGGTGCATCTGCGACAAGGTCGCCGGATAATGTTTCAGGCCGCATGAAAGGTACAGCCAGACCAGACTCTTCGGCAACTCTGGCGATCTCGTGGTGATCGGTGGAGACCACTGCCCGGTCAACGTAGGGAAGCTGTTTTACGACTTCCCCGACCAGGGCAACCAGGGGGACACCGTTTAACGGGCGGATATTTTTCAGTTTTACACCTTTGCTGCCACCGCGGGCAGGAACCACCACTAAAATACGTTTATCTGCAATCATATATTATACACTGCCCTTTAGTAACTGTTCAGCAAGGCAACCGGGGTGAAGATTCCGGCATTTATTTTAAAAGTAACAAAAGAATTGTATCGTCATCCCGGCATGTTTTTAGCCGGGATCCAAAAAGTAGCCACATACTCCATCCTGGATCCCGGCTAAAAACATGCCGGGATGACGTGAGTGGATAATTTTAGCTTATCATGTTGATTTTGCGTTTTTTATACAGGCTACTCAAAATCTTGTTTATATGAAAGTCTCTCGCAGAGGCACAGAGTTCACAGAGTATTATTCTCTGCGTCTCTGTGCCTTTGTGAGAGCTTAACTTTCATTTTTCGTTGTCCCGGTGCGTCGGGATGGCCGTTACCTAGAAGGAGTTCTCCTGAAGTTACAGAACGGTGGTTAGGCCAATCTAGTGGCCCCACCTGAAGAGTTACGTCCTTCAAACGACTTGGTTTCCCAATCCGCCGATCATGGAATCAATTTCCGCCAATTTGAAATTATCTGTGACATGAATAAAGAAACAGCCGATTGCGGCAGCCGACTGGCGGTCAGATTTTCCGTCTCCGACAACTACAATTTCATTGGGCCGCACATTCTCAAACCGCATTATTCGTTGCAGGGTCTGATCCTTTTTATGGGGAAATCCGATTGCATCTTCAAAATAGCAGCCCCAGTTTCTAAAAGAAATAATTTCCTTTAAGGGGGTGTCAGGAGTGGTTGAACTCACGTACACCTTGTACTTTTCCTTCAGTGAATCAAGCAGGGCTTTAGCCCCTTCTTTTTCCGGGCATATCTTGGCGCCGGCCAGGACAATATCATTGTATTGCTCAGCCAGTTCGGAACATCGCTTCTGCAGAATTTCATGTGTGGTCTCATTAAGCCGCCTGAGGATCGTCTCTATAATAACATAGCGGCTCTCTTCATACATTTCCGACAAGACGAAACGAATGACATCTGTAAAACGACCCTCTTTGGGAAACAGCTCAAAATATGCATCATATTTAAGCTGGTTTGACTCGATCAGGGTTCCATCAAAGTCAAAGACAATTACTTTTATCGCCATATGTTCCCTTAGGCCTGTTTTTTTTCAACAGCACTCAAGTTCGGAATGACTGTTTTTCTTGTTTCACGAGGCAGCCGTGCGATCCGCTCATCTTCATAAAACGAATCGTCATTATAATGAGTGGTGGAGATTTCTTCAAAGATCGCCCCGCCAAGAGTGTGAAACTTATGCCATTCACCGGGTTTGACAAGAATGGTATCACCCGGCAGGGGCTTGATACGGTTACCATCCAGCTCAACCTCAAGGTCGCCGTGCAGCAACTGGAACGTTTCTTCCTTCACCTTGTGATAATGATAGGGGTGCTTCTGCCTCGGCAGTTGAATGATCAGTTTCTTGCAGTACTCCCGATTGATGACATCGATAATGATCGCCCCAAATTCCCGGAAGTGTTCGAGACCGTAGTGATGGGAAAGTTCGACCGAGCTTTCACGGCCGATTTCAATCCTCGCCTCATTGAGCATGCCCTTGACCTGCAGCATGATGCGGTAGATGATCTCTTCTGCTGGTAATGGTGAACTGGCAACAACTTCACCAATGGGCTTATTAGCACCATAATCCTTATCCGCCTTCATGCCTTCGAACCAGTCGCCGCTGACCAGTTGACCGTCCTGCAGAGGCATGGCAAAATAGACCTTATCCCGGGTGATTTTCTGATCTTTCTTAATCTGCTTTTTGACGTATACACCGCGCATTAAGGATCGTAGTGAGGCTATCTCTTCGGGCGATGCCGGGCTGCGATTCTCACCGCCGCAGGATTTCATGGTCTCGTTGTAAGCGGCCAGCCACTTGGCAGTCTGTTCGGGATCAGAAGAGTACGTGTTCAGCTTGTGTTTTTTTGTATTCATCCCCACATGCCGTTCAAACATTGTCGCACCTTTGGCACAGGCAATCATGATAGGATTGCAGTCGTCTGGGTCTTCGTGGGTAGAAAAACCAATAGGGATGCCTGGAAATCGTTCTTTCAGCAAGTCTATCTGGTTTAAATTCAACTTGTCGCTTGGTGTCGGATAAACGGCAACACAATGCATTAAGGCAAAATGCACATTCCTGGTTTCAAAGAAACTGACCAGCCTGTCTATCTGGGTCATACTCAGGCCTGCTGTCGAGGCGACAATCGGCTGATTTGTTTCAGCGATCCTTTCGAGGAGGGGCCTGTCCAGTGCTGAACAACTGGCCACCTTGACAATTTCTATCCCCAATTCCTGGATAATGTCTACAGACTCTTCATCGAACGGTGTACACATGGTGTACATGCCGCTATCGACAATGGTTTTCGTCAGCTTAGCATAGTCTTTTTTGGTCAAGGCTGTTTCCATGAACCTTGGGATATGCTTCACATCCTTTTTCTTTTTATAATCCGGGTGGATAAATGTATCCAGTTGCCGAAACTGAAATTTCAGTGCCCCCCGGACACCAGCATCACGGTTGACGTCACCAAATGCTTTAATGATATTCAGGGCATGCTCCATGTCGCCCTGATGGTTATTCGCCAGGTCATATGTAAACAGACCGTTAAAGTCAAAATCCTGCATAATCACTCCTGTTACATTTTATATAACTGCTCGCGTAAAGCTACAGCAATTCAGCACTACTGCAACTCTGCAGTAAATGTTCGGTCAACCCATTAACGTTTAAACAACGACTTAGCTATTGTAGGGTGGGCAATGCCCACCCTACAATAGCTCAATGCAGTGAGATGGGTTGAACGAATATTTACACTCTGAAAGTTGAGTTATAGTATTTCAATGGCATCAAGCCTGTAGCCTTTTTCGTAATTTATTTTAACCACCCTGCCATGCTCGTGGGATGCGTGAGCTGCTGCAAGCAGCAGCATGGTATCAAGCCCCCTTTCTATGGATATGGGTGAGTCTCCCGTAAAACTGCCATTAAGGATTTCTTCGATATGTTCAATCTCACCTTTAAAATCATCCGGCCGTGATTTGGCAATATTTTCAGTCTGGATTTCTTCTTCTCCATCCCAGTAGCGGATGGCGTCATGCCCATCGTCAACATTGACAAACCATTCCACGAATCCCTTGCTGCCCTGGATGCGGACAGCCTTTTGAGCCGGTTCAGTGACCACATCCTGGGCAATGTCACCGACAAATCCGGATTCCGTCGTGACATTGAGCAGACAGATTTGGTCATATTTAACCTCACCGTTGTCGATCATGTCCATTGTTGCCGAGACTGTGGAGACCCTGCCAAAGCCTACAAGGTGTGCAAAATGCTGCCAGATATTCATGGCGTGGGAATGTTCGCCACTGGCGCCGCCGCCCTGTTCATAGTACCCGAGGTAGGTGTCCTTGGGGCCCTTGAGCCAGGGATGTGCCCCGAAAATCCCGCCCCAGTGCTCTCGAAATCTGGCGCTGATGGTAATCGGCTGACCGATTATACCTTGATTTAATATTTCCTCGGCGCGCGTTGAGTTTTGGGTCAGGACGTGGTTATAGCCAACCGCCACAAAAGTGCCGGTACTGTTTTTTAAATCAACGATTTCCTGGGCACCTTCCAGTGAAGGGGTGCACAGCGGCTTTTCGATCAGCAGGACCTTGGGCGGCCTGCTTTGCAGGATTTGTTTTGCCAGGCCCATATGGGAATCCGGCGGTGTGCCGATGATAGCCAGATCAAAGTCCTCATCCGGCAGGTTGTCTACTGTTACCAGCTGAATCTCAGAATCCCATTCTCCGTACCGGGCAGGGTATATGTCCTGTTGCGTTCTATCTAAAGCCTGCTGATCAATATCGCAAATAACCACGCTCCAGCCTTTGGATCGACAGACATGGGCCAAGTGATTGCCGATGGATCCGGCTCCGTATATTTTTACTTTATACACTAACGTATCTCCTTTTTTGGGGAGTAGAACTCCTATCCGGTAATTCGAAAAATGTGCTTGGAGTGCCGGGTAACCCGTATATTCTTAAACCTGTCCAGCATATTGCCCAGTCGCGCAATCCGTCTTTCAACCTCATCAACAGAGATATCCGGCCAGCGGTGTGTATGATAGGCCAGGTTATTGCGGTGGCCGGGCCGTCGCATATTAACATGTTTTTTTGCTGTCCGCATCCGGTTACGGATCCAGCCGCTCAGGTAATTTGGCATTGATGAAGTCGGCGGCTGTTTTTCATGGTACGCAGCGGTTTCCAGGACATCGATTATCCGGTCGGCTGCCAGTCTGCCGTCCAGCGCCGCAATATGCTGATTCAGCCTGGCGCGGCGTACACCGTAATCCAGTGGACCGAGATCACCTCTGACAATGGCAACTGCCTTGCTGCACAGTTCATCAAGAGAAAATGTCTGGTGGCTAACAGCATTGGGCAGCTGGTGATCAATATTTTCAGATGCAACCGGTTGATAGCTTACTGTAGGTCTATCCAGAACCGCAGCTTCAACCTGGGTCGTACAGCTATTGGCGATGAGCACCTTAGAGGCCATCAGCCAAGGCAGAACACTGCCGTCATTGACTACCCTGATGTTGTTGCAGCGCTTAGCAACGGCCAGCCACGGAGCGTGATTTTCGGCGGGATGGGGACGGACAACCACAGTGAGATCGGGCAGCGCCCTGCAAAGCTCCGGCAGCATCATTTGAAAAGATTCAAACAATTGCAGCTTGTGACGTCCCCATGCAGTATCAAACTGATTGACTTTTTCTGACTTTTCCGCTTCCAATATCTTCTTTAATGGACTGAGCTCAGGGAAAAAATGATTGACCTTGCTGAAGTTTGTATTCACCAGGACAAAATCCCCGAACCGTTCACGGATCTCATTGACCTGGGGCTGGTAATAGTCACGTAACTCCTTGCGCATCATATCAATCCGTGGGTTGCCGGTGATATGAATCGGCGTGCCGGGATAATCAGGATAGTTCCGCAAGGCTTGCGCATCGTCTTCACCCCAAGCGATGAGATGGGATACCTGTGCCACGGTGTAAGGCGACAGACGCCACCGGTAATACTCCTGGTCTGGTTCCCGCAAAAGCCCTTCCTCATCCCAGGCAACAATCTCATGGCCAAGTTTGCGCAATATGGAGAACATCCGAATGCTTAGTTTACGCATGCTCTTGGCCAGGTAAACTCCCCGAGGGATTGCATCAACCTTAAAATGGATAAAGGCCCGGGAGCCCATGATAACCGGAAATCCCCGCTCAGCGGCAACGCAGGACAGCAGAAGTTTGGCATCCATCTCGCGTACCTGGGATTCCACAGGGATGATCAATGTTGAAGCTGTTTTATTCATCAAGATACCTAGTTCAGACATCGTTAAATTGATGCTGTTTTTTGGACATTCTGCTGCAAATCTGCACGGGGTCTCGTTCAAGGTTCAAGGTTCAAGGTTCAGAGTTAAAAGGGTACACGTTATCTCAAGGGTACCAGCAACCCTGAACCTTGAACCTTGAACCTTGAACCTTGAACTTTGAACTTTGAACTTTGAAGCTCTTAACCCAGACCAACTGTCCAATCTTGATCAAATTTCTTGCCAGTAAAGAGTTTGCAG